>JAJDNY010000138.1 GCA_022340425.1 Desulfobacteraceae bacterium
AAAACCGGTTGTGCGCGGTGGGCAGCCGTTTGGCGTATTCGCTCGAAGCCTGGAATCTGGAGAGAATGCCGAGAAAAGCGTCGGTGCCGGGAATCGCCGTCACGCCTCTTCCCGGCGCAGCAAGGAGGCTATGCCATGAAAACCCCAGTGAACCGTACCATCGACGATTTGAGGTCCCGGGTAACGGGAAGCGTGCTGCAGCCCGATGATCCGGAGTATGAGGATGCCCGTCAAATCTGGAACGCCATGATCGACCGGCGGCCGGCGGTCATCGTGCGCTGCGCCCATGCGGGCGACATCCCGCCCGCCATCGATTGGGCCCGCAGCCAGGGATTGGACATCAGCGTGCGCGGGGGCGGACATAACATCGCCGGCAGCGCGGTCTGCGACGGCGGGGTGATGATCGATCTCTCGCCGATGAAGGCCGTTCGGATCGATTCCGCCCGCCGCCGCGCCCTGGTTGAACCCGGCGCCACCCTGGGGGATTTCGACCGGGCCGCCCAGGCCCACGGTCTGGCGACACCGGCGGGCATCAACTCGACCACCGGTGTCGCCGGCCTTACGCTGGGTGGCGGCTTCGGCTGGTTGACGCGCAAGTATGGCCTGACCATCGACAACCTGGTGGCGGCCGATGTGGTCACCGCGGACGGGCGGCGGCTGCGTGCCAGCGAAAGAGAAAACCCCGATCTGTTCTGGGCGCTGCGCGGTGGCGGCGGAAATTTCGGCATCGTCAGCCGCTTCGAGTTCAGCCTCCATCCGGTGGGCCCCGAAGTGCTGGCCGGCCTGATGGTCTTTCCCATGGACCAGGCCCCGGCGCTGCTCCGACAATACCACCGTTTCGCGGCCTCGGCACCCGAGGAGCTCAGCGTCTGGGCGGTCCTGCGAAAGGCGCCGGCGCTGCCGTTTTTACCGCAGCCGGTGCACGGGCGCGAGGCCCTTGTGTTGGCGATCTTCCATGCCGGCGATGCGGCCAAGGGCCGCGAGCTGATCGCCCCGCTGCGCCGTTTCGGCGATGCCTGGGGCGAGCACATCGGCCTTCAGCCTTACACCCAGTGGCAGCAAGCTTTCGATCCGCTGCTCGCCCCGGGTGCACGGAATTACTGGAAGTCGCTTAACTTCACCGATCTTTCGGACGGCCTGTGGGATGTGGTTCTGGCCGCCGCCGGCCGACTGCCCACCCCGGAGTGCGAGATCTTTATCGGCATGATCGCGGGGGCTGCCAACCGTGTTCCGGCCGATGCCATGGCCTATTTTCATCGCGACGCGAAATTCGTGATGAACGTGCACGGCCGATGGCAAGAGGCGTCGGATGATGCGCGTGGGGTTGCCTGGGCGCGGGAGTTTTTCACGGCTGCGCAGCCTTACGCCTCCGCCGGCGGCTACGTGAATTTCATGACCGCCGAGGAGGACGACCGCGTTCCGGCGGCCTACGGGTCCAATTACCAGCGACTGAGAGCCATCAAGAAGGCCTTCGACCCGGAGAATCTGTTCCATCACAACCAGAACATTGCGCCGGGGGGTTGAGCGGTCCGGGCCGCCAATCCGGCGGCGGCAGGGAAGGTGGGAGCGGGCCGGTAGCCTGTGCCCTGGGCAGGCCCATGAGGGCAGAAGAAAGGCGGGGCAGGTCGGCCGCATTTGATGCTGCAGCGTCCGATGCGGCCGAATGCACTGTGGGGCCGACGTCCTACGCGCCCAGCCAGCCTTTGACATCCTCCTTGGTGGGAATTTTTCCCACGCATTTCACCTCGCCGTCCACCACCACCGCCGGCGTGCCGAACACCCCGTAGCCGGCGATTTTCATGAGGTCGGTGACCTTTTCGACCGTGGCCGTCACCCCCGCCTCGGTCACAGCCTCCTTCACGATTTTTTCGGTCTGCTCGCACTTGGCGCAGCCTGGCCCCAGTACTTTGATATCCATGCTGATCTTTCCTTTCATTTTGGGCTGGGCGTTCTGCATTCGGTTCAGCGGCGGCCTTGCCGGGGCCGGATGCTTGCCCGAAGATTCGTTTCAAATTTGAAAATGCAAATATAACGATATGTCGAATCCAAAAAAAATCACCCGCCGCAGATGGTTTCACGCCGGATCTCGGGCAGCCGGGCGACCATATCCGCCACCTCGGGGTCTTCCTCCAGCCAGTGCCGGAGGTTTCCCAGGATGCTGGCGACGTAAGGGTTTTCAGACCCGTCGGTGAGTTGGTAGTTGACCCACAGCCCGTCCTTGGTGAAGCGCACCAAGCCGGCCTCCTCAAGGATTTTAAGGTGCTTGCTGGCCGTCGACTGGGCAAGCCCCAGCGCCGCTTGTATCTCGCAGACGCACAGCACGCGGCGCTGGAGGAGTTTGACCATCTTGACCCGGTTGGGGTCGGAGAGTGCTTTCATGACTTTGATAAAGCGTCGCATACACCTCCAAAATATTCACGATTTGGAATTTTGCGGATAGTCCGGGTTTTGTCAACAATAAAATTGCCCCCGATGCCGCCGTATTTTCGTCGGAACCGGTTTTCCGATGGGCCCAGCCGGGGTTGGGGCACCCGACCATCAGAAGCCTGCTGGGCGAAAATCAAGCCGTCGGGATCGGTTCGTTCGGCTTTTTTAGTGGTTTATTTTTCAGGCAATCTCGGCTATGCCTTAAAAAACGCTGAACCAACGGCGCGCCTTATCCGCTGGCAGGCATGCACCGAAATCCGGCCAAATCGCGCGGCAGCCCCTTCGCGGAGCTTGCCGCTGATAACAACCTCATGAAGCAAGGAGCGAAAAAATGGATTTGACGACCACCTATTTGGGCCTGAAGCTCGCCAGCCCCATCATCGCCGGCAGCTCGGGGTTGACCAGTTCCGCCGACAAGGTTGAAAAACTCGCCAAAAACGGTGCCGGCGCCGTGGTTTTAAAGTCGATTTTCGAGGAAGAGATCGCCTATGAACTGGACGATATTCTCAAGGAGGCCGAGGCGGCCGGCGTCAACCTGGACCAGTTCGACTATTATGACTTCCATTTGAAGGGAAAGAAGCTGGACCATTACATCACCCTGATCCAGGAGTGCAAAAAGAGAGTCTCGATCCCGGTGATCGCCAGCATCAACTGCGTCTACTCCCATGAGTGGAGCGCCTTTGCCCGCCGGATCGAGCAAGCCGGCGCGGATGCCATCGAATTGAACATGTTTTTCCTGCCGTCTGACTTTACCCGCTCCAGCCAGGAGCAGGAAAGCGCCTATTTTGCGACTGTCGACAAGATTCTGAAGACCGTCTCCGTCCCGGTGGCGCTCAAGATCAGCTACTATTTCTCGAACCTCGGGCCGATGATTCAAAAACTGTCCCGCACCGGGGTGGCCGGCCTGGTGCTGTTCAACCGCTTCTTCAGCCCGGACATCGACATCGACAACTTCAAGATCAAGCCCTCTTTCGTTTTCAGCACCCCAGCCGAACTGGCCATTTCGCTGCGCTGGATCGCCATCATGGCCCAAAAGGTCGACTGCGACCTGGCCGCCTCCACCGGCGTGCATGACGGCCCGGCGCTCATCAAGCAGCTGCTGGCCGGCGCCACCGCGGTCCAGGTGGTGTCCAGCCTCTACCGCAAGGGCCCCGATTATATCCAGTCCCTGACCGAGAGCCTTAAAAGCTGGATGAGCGTTCACGGCTTCGAGAAGATCGCGGATTTTCGCGGTAAGATGAGCCAGGACGCGGCGACCAACCCCGCCGTCTACGAGCGGGTTCAGTTCATGCGCTATTTCGGGGGGGAGGACGAAAAGGAAATCGCGCAGTAGCCAGCCGGGGCTGCCGGAATTCCGCCGGCCGCAGGGGTGCGAGATGCAGATCCAAACCAAACGGGTCTACCAGGCGGCCGAAAAAGAGGACGGCGTTCGCGTGCTGGTCGACCGGGTCTGGCCCCGGGGCATGACCCGGGAGCGCCTGCAAGCGGATTTGTGGCTGAAGGATGCGGCGCCGAGCACGGCGCTTCGAAAATGGTTCGGCCATGACCCCGCCCGTTGGGAGGTGTTCAAGCGCCGCTTTTTCGCGGAGCTTGACGGCCGGCCCGCGGTCATCGCGCAGCTTCGCGACCTCGCGGCAAAGGAAAAACTTACCCTGCTCTTTGCCGCCCGGGATACCCGCCACAACCAGGCCGTTGCCTTGAGCGAGTATCTCTTTGGGCCGCCCCGAAAGAATGGGGCCCCGGTGGGGCCGCCAATCACGCCAAAATAAAGCCGTTTCTCCATCCAGAGGATGTTGTTGCGTGACCAAAGAGGGTTTTCATGAAAGCGACCGACGAACTGCAACAAGAACATCAGGGAATTGAACTCATGCTGCGGGTTTTGAAGGCCGTGTCAGCCAGATTCGGGGGCAGGGAGCCCCCGCCAGCCCCGCATGTCGATGGCATCGTTGAATTTTTAACGATTTTTGTGGACAAATGCCATCATGGCAAGGAGGAGGAATTCCTGTTTCCGGCTCTGGAAGCGGCCGGCGTTCCGAGGGAGGCAGGGCCCATCGGGGTGATGCTGCGCGAGCACCGGCAGGGCCGCCAGCTGGTGGTGCAACTTCGGGAATTCCTGGGGCAATACCGGTCCGGGAAAAAAGAGGCGGCCGTCGGGATTCAGCAAACCATCCAGGAATACGTGGACCTGCTCAGTCGGCACATCGTCAAGGAAAACTCCGTCCTTTTCCCGATGGCGGATGACAGACTGGACGTGAGGGCCGACGTCGAGCTTTTCGAGGCCTTTCAAAGGCTTGAACGCGAACGTGTCGGTCCCGGGAAACACGAGGCGTTTCAGGCGCTTTTGGAAGAGTTGCGCGACGCATACTTGAAATGATCCGGGACCCGTGAGGTCGGCGGTGTTCCGCCGCGCCGGGAAGCATCCGGTTTTGCCGGGCACCAGCATATCCATTACCGTTATATCGCAGGAGGGAAACCAAGATGGGCAAAAAAGTGGTTATTGAAACGGAAGAGTGCATCGGGTGCGAAAGCTGCGTCGAACTTTGCCCGGAGGTCTTCGGCTTTGACGAGGACGCCGAAAAGGCCCATGTGATCATGGAGGAGGGGGGCTCCGAGGAGTGCATCGAGGAGGCCATCGAAACCTGCCCGGTGGAATGTATTCACTGGGAATAAGAAGACGCTAAAAAGCATTTCGCTCCGCCGCGCGGTGTTTGTCAGAAAGGAACTTTGGCGGGCATCCCGGTAATAGACCGGGATTTACACCTCCCATTGGTCTGTGTTCCTTTTCTTGTGCGGACAAGAAAACGAACCAAAAGAAGCCGCCCGCGTCCTGCGGCCCTGCGGGCTGCCCTGCGCTTCTCGCAGCCGGCGGGCCCTGTGGAACCCGCTTGCGCTCAAACAGCCCCAGGGCCTTTTTCGCCGGCTGCTGCGATGCTCGGCCCGGGACGACGGGGCCTAAACCTCCGGCGGCCTTAGGCGATCTAAATCCGGCTGTCGTCTTTGGCCCAAGCAGGCTGAAAGGAGTCCCTTGGAGGCCAAAATCCCCGGCGACCTGCTGACCACCGCCATGGCGGTGATGCCCCACACCGACGTCGATCGTGCCCTGGAGATGGCGCTTTCGTTGGACGTGCCCTTCTGGCCGCAGCTGCCGCACTTCAGCTACTACGAAGACATGTACGTCCAGGCGGCCGAGCACTTCCCCGGCATTCTGCTGGACCTCGAGCGGCGCACCCTGCGCTTTTCGATCGACAAGTTCGCCGAGGAGATCGAAGCGGTCCTGGCGCGCTTCGACGACCCGGCGCTTTTCGATATCAGCGAGACCTATTCGGCGGTCTATCACCGCTTCCTCACCCTGGATCTGGCCGACCGGCCGGCCATCCGCGGGCAGCTCGAAGGGCCCATCAGCTTCGGGTTCAACGTGCTCGATCAGAACGAACGGCCGATTCTCTTCGACGACACGGTCCGGCCGTTCATGCTGGATTTCATGGCCCGGCGTCTGAACGTGCAGCTGGCCCGGCTTCAGAAGCGCAATCCCAAGGCCTTCATGTTCGTCGACGAGCCGGGGCTGCAGTTCCTCTTTTCGGCCATGGCCGGATACAGCGATCTGAAGGCCAAAGGGGAACTCGATCAGTTCTTCGCCCAGGTCGACCGACCGCGCGGCATCCACCTCTGCGGCAACCCCGATTGGGACTTTCTGCTCAACCTGGACCTGGACGTCCTTTCGCTGGACGTTTACACCAATGCGGAAATCTTTGCCTCCTACGGCCCGTCGATTCGCAGATTTCTCGACCGCGGCGGCACGATCGTCTGGGGGATCGTGCCCACGGGTTTCGAGGCTTTCGGCCAGGAGGAGATCCCATCCCTTATCCAGCGCCTCGAGGCCGTCTGGAAAGTCCTGTGGGCCAAGGGCATCGACCGGGAGCAGCTGATCGCGCGCAGCATGCTCTCGCCGGCCACCTGCTGCCTGGTCAACCCGGACAAGGAGCGCACCGTCGAGCGCGCATTTGCCGCAGTCAACCAAATGGCGGTGCTGCTGCGGGATCGATACCGGCCGTGACGGCGGGGTCCGAATGGATAGCCGACGACGCCTGTGGGCGGCGACCGCCGCGAGGGCAGCATGCAGTTGAGCGCTTGTGCGGTTGAGATTTTTCAGCAGTTCGAATTTCTGGCCGGGTTGAGCCCGGAACAGGGTGAGGACGCGCTGCGTCGCGGGCGCCGCCGCGAGTGCCGTGCCGGAGAACCCCTTTTTTCCCAGGGTGATCCGGCCGACTGCTGCTACCTGGTGATCGCGGGCCGCTTCAAGCTGAGCAAGGTGCACGAGCAGGGCAGGCATTAACCGGCCGAAAATAAAGGAGACGTGCCATGCTAAAAAGAAAGCTGGCGGAAAAGATTCACTGGCTGGGCGCCGTGGATTGGGACCGGCGCCTTTTCGACTCCCTCATTCCGCTGCCTGACGGCACCACCTACAACGCCTACCTGATCGCGGGCCGCGACAAGACCGTTTTGGTGGACACCGTGGATCCCCCCATGGCTGAGCACCTGATGGCCCAGCTCGAGGGGGTGCCCCGGATCGACTTCGTGGTCTCCCAGCATGCCGAACAGGACCACTCCGGGACCATCCCCCGGGTGCTGCAACGGTTTCCCGGAGCCAAGGTGGTCTGCACCCCCAAGGCCAAGGGCATGCTGATGGATCTGCTCGAACTGCCCGAAGAGGTCATCGTGACTGTAGCCGACGGGGAAACCGTGTCACTGGGCGACAAAACCCTGCGGTTCATTCACACCCCCTGGGTGCACTGGCCGGAGACCATGGTGACCTACCTGGAGGAGGACCAAATACTTTTCAGCTGCGATTTCTACGGGTCCCACATCGCCAGCGCCGATCTTTTCGTGGTCGATCAAGGGCGGGTTTACGAGGCGGCCAAACGCTATTTCGCCGAAATCATGATGCCCTTTCGCAACGTGATCGAAAAGAACATCGAGAAGCTCAAGGACTTGCCCATTCAGACCATTGCCCCGAGCCACGGCCAGATCTATGACCGCCCGTCCTGGATCCTGGCCGCCTACCGCGAGTGGGTTCTCGGGCCGCCCCGCAACCTGGTGGTGCTGCCCCATGTTTCGATGCACGAGAGCACCCGGCGGATGGTGGATCACCTCGTCTCGGCGCTGGTGGACCAGGGTGTGCGGGTGGAGCCCTTCAGCCTCGTGGTGACCGATATCGGCAAGCTGGCCATGGCCCTGGTGGATGCCGGCACGCTGGTCGTGGGCACCCCCACGGTCCTGGCCGGACCGCACCCGCTGGCCGCCTATGCCGCCTTTTTGGCCAACGCCCTGCGCCCCAAGGCGAAATTCCTCTCCATCGTCGGCTCCTACGGGTGGGGCGGCAAGACCGTGGAGGCCCTCGCGGGGATGATTCCCAACCTCAAGGTGGAGGTCCTGACGCCCGTTCTCTGCAAAGGCCTGCCCCAGGCCGAGGCGCTGACGGCCCTGGAGACCCTGGCCGCCACGATTGCCGCCAAACACCGGGAAGCAGGGTTTGCCTGAATCCTTTGGGGGTCAAAGGCCTCCGCCTGGGCTCCACCCGTCTCGCATGCGCCGGCCTGGATTTTATTCCTGGCATTAGCCCTCAGAGCTGGTATAGTTCAGGCAACACGGTCGCCGCTTTGCGGTCACCGGCCGGCACGGCGATCGGTCCGCCGTGCCGGCCGCCGACCAGGATACCCGCCATTTGGAACTAGGCGTTTCATGATTCTCCCGTTTTTCGCTCTGGTCTTTGGTCTGGCGCTTCTCGTCTGGAGCGCCGATCTTTTTGTGGACGGCTCCGCCGCCAGCGCGCGCCATTTCGGGATGCCGCCGCTCTTGATCGGGATGGTGATCATCGGCTTCGGCACCTCCGCACCCGAAATGGTGGTCTCGGCCTTCGCGGCCTTTCACGGCAACCCGGGCATCGCGGTGGGCAACGCCTACGGTTCGAACATCGCCAACATCGCCTTGATCCTGGGGGTGACGGCGGTGATCTGCCCCATAGCGGTCCATTCCCGGGTGCTGCGCCAGGAATTGCCGATCCTCACGGCCGTCATGGCCCTGGCCGCCTATCAGATCTGGGATGGCGCCGTCACCCGGGTCGATTCCCTGGTACTGCTGTCGGTATTCGGCGGGCTGATGAGCTGGACCATCTGGAAAGGGCTGCGCCAGAGCCCGGATGCCCTGGGCAGCGAGGTGACCCGGGAATTGGAGTCCCGCGTCATGCCCTTCAGCCGGGCGATGGTGCGGCTGCTGGTGGGGTTGGCGCTGCTGCTCGCCAGCTCCCGCCTCCTGGTCTGGGGGGCGGTCGAGATCGCCCACGGCTGCGGGGTGAGCGACCTGATCATCGGTCTGACCGTCGTGGCCTTGGGCACGTCGCTGCCGGAGCTGGCCTCCTCGGCGGTTGCCACCCGCAAAGGCGAGCACGACATCGCCATCGGCAACGTGCTCGGCTCCAATCTCTTCAACACCCTGGCGGTGGTGGGCATTGCCGGGGTCATTCACCCCATCACCCTGGAGCCCGAGGTGTTCTCCCGCGACATGCTGGTCATGGCGGTGCTCACCCTTTCGCTTTTTCTGATCGGCTACGGTTTCAGGGGGCGCCCCGGGCGCATCAACCGCTATGGCGGCGCGGGGCTGCTGGCCTGCTACGTGGGCTACACCGCCTACCTGGCGGCCGGCCTTCTGGGCAGCTGACGGGCCGGCCAGCGAACTTTTTCTTCAATCATTGACTGTCCACCCGATCCGGCAGGGCCTTTCCAAAGGCCCTGTCTGATTTTGAAGCCGGCCCCGGCGGGAGGCGATACAGCCTTGCCCCTGCGGTCACGCGGCTGTTTCACTCTCGCCCCCACGCCCAAACCTATCGGATCTGAAAGCGAATCGGCACCGTGACCCACATGGCCACCGGCTCGAGCCCCTGTCTGGCGGGCTCGAAAAGCCACTGACGGACGGCCTTGACGGCAGCCTCGTCCAGCACAGCGTAACCGCTGCTGGCCGCCACCGTGATCTCCTTCACCCGGCCGTCGGGCCCCACCAGAACCTTCAGCAGGGTCCGGCCCTGGTAACCCCTGGCCTTGGCCATGCGGGGATAGGGCGGCGGTGGATTGCGGCGGTAGAGCGGCACCGCCGGCTGCCGGATGGTTTCGGCGCTGTTGGGGGATCCGGTTTGGGATCCGCCCGGGGAGGGGATGGGTTTGCCGGGCTCAGTCGGTGCAGGGATTTCTTCCGTCGCGGGCGCGGGCGCAACGGCGGCCGGTTGCCTGGCTTTCACCACCGGTCTGGGCGGAGTTTGGGCCGGCGGTTGGGGCGAGGGCTTTTTTACGGCGGGTTTTCGTAGGGTCGGAGGTGTCCTTTGGAGCGGCTTTTGCTCCGTTTTGGGGGGCGCGTCGGTATCTCTGCTGGCTGAAACCGCTGCCGGATCAGCCGCCTCCCTTTTTTCTGACCTTCGCTGGGACAACGACACCTCGATCGCCGTCCGGGAGCCGCCCAGTACAGGCGGCTGCAGGGGCTTTGCGGGGACAAGCGCCAGCACCGCCGCGTGCAGGGCTACCGAGAGCATTGCGGCCCAGAGCAGGCGCTTCATTGAGCCGGATCCGCCTCGGCCTGCAAGGAAATGCGCGCGATCCCGGCCAGCCGGATGTGGTCCAGCACCTGAAAGAGGCTCTGATAGGGCAGGCTGCGGTCGCCGAACACCAGAACCGCCGGCGCTTCCCCGGGCTGCACCTTTTCCCTCAGGCGTGCCGCCAGATCGGCCAGCGCCACCGGCTCCCGATCGATGAAGAGGCTGCCGTCGGCCTTGACGGTCACGGCCAGTGCGTTTTCTCTGTCCAGTGTCGCCGTGGCGGAGGCCGGCAGCTTGACCGGCATCCCGTGGTGCACCGCCATGGAGAGCATGGCATAGATGAAGAAGACCAGCAGCAGAAAGACGATGTCGATCAGCGGCAGCATCTCGATCCGCGCCTTGGGTTGCCTAAGATGCAGTTTCATGGGAACCGTCCGCTGGCGTTCCAAAGCCACCGCCGTCCAGTCTTTCGAACACGACTTCCAGGCTGGTGGCGTATTTCTCGATGGTCAGGGCGGCGGCCTCCACCCGGGCGTTGAAGTAGTTGAAGGGAAAGACCGTCAGAATGGCGATCCCCAGCCCGGCGGCGGTGGTGATCAGCGCCTGGGCAATGCCGCTGGTGACCGTCTCCGGGTGCTCGATCCCCGCAGTACCCAGAATTTCGAAGGAGGAGATGATCCCCAGCACCGTCCCGAAGATGCCCAACAGCGGCGCCACGGTGATCATCGTGTCCATGACGCGCATGAAGCGCCGCATGCCCTCGATTTCTTCCATGGCCGCCGACTCCATCGCCTTGGCCAGGGAAAACTCGCGGTGAACGATGCCCGTGACCAGGATCTTGACGATATAGTCTTTGGACCCCGCCACCCGTTGGCGGATGGCCTCCCAGTCCGCCCGCCGGCTCAACTCCAAAATCTCGTCCACCAGACGCGGGTTGCGCTGGGCGCCGAGTCGCATCCAGAAAAAGGCGCGTTCGATGATGACCGCCACGACAATGATCGAACAACCCAGCAGCGGGTACATCACCGGCCCGCCGCTGACAAAGATTTGCCACATCTTTCAAAAACTCCTTTTCACGTAGAAAAAAGCGCATCGAAAGCCGCTCACCGCCCCTGCGCAGGCTGATCGGTCAGCCCCTGGACCACGCCGTTTAGCACCGCGTTGGCGCACAGCTGCATGACCGTCGGTATGTCGGGGCCGGAAACCAGCTCCGCCGGGGAATCGATCCGCTGGCCGGCAATCTCCTCGGCCGTTTGCCGGCACCACCGGCGAAAAGGGTCCAGATCCGGGACCAGGCCGGCCTCATGGGCATCGCTGATCGCCAGGGCCGCCGAGACAAAGGCGGCATGCTGCGGGCTGAGCAGCACGTTCTCCAGCGCCGCCAGGACCCGCTCGAAATCCAGCCCGCCGGGGCCGGCCGCCGCTGCGGCCAGTTCAAAGGAACCGATGCCCCGCTCGCTCAGGCGCTGAAAGATGTCCCGCCCGGTGTGCAGCCCGTTTTGTTTGCCGACGGCCTCCTGGACCCCGCGGTAGACGGCTGCCGCGATCAGCTCGCCCATCTTGCTGTGCCCGCCGGCATTGTCGATAAGACCACCCGCGCCCTGGACGACGATCACGTTGTCGGTGCCGGTTCCGGTGGCGCCGTGGCGGCCGGGGCTTGTGCTGCTGCGGATGTCCAGGTCCTGCAGGGCGGCGGTCTTGGCCTCGGTGGCGCTGATGATGGCGCGCGCCATGGCCCGCGGGGTGAGCGCCATATTGGGCAGCAGGATGATGTTGATGGTGCCCGGCTCATAGAAGGCCCCCGGGTCCTTGGCGGCGCGCAGGGCGTTGGCGCACACCCCGGCGGTGACCAGCGCCTGGATTTGCATGTCCCGGAAGCGCACCCGCTGGACCGCCAGGTGGTCCATGTTCGCACCGGTGAAGAGAAAGCTGGTGGTCTCCGGCGGGCGATGGAGCAGCGGGGTGATGCCGGCCCGCAGCGCGGCCAGATCGCTGCTGTGCTCCAGCTCCCAGCCGGCCGGCGGGATGAAGTGGTTGGCCACTGTCAGGAGGCCATCCCGCGGGCCCTCCAGGGTGGAGAGGACCCGCAGCGGGCGGGTGAAATCCACCAGCAGGGTTTTGTTCTCGAAATCATTGATGCGGCTGTAAACGATTTGGGCGGATTGAACGTAATCCAGCCCAAGGTCCAGGTCACGGGTGCCCAAAACGGCGTCCGTCGTCACCTGATGGTCCTTGCGGGCGAAGGCCTCCCCATACATCCGGGCGGCCAGCCAGGAGACGAATTCGCCGCTGCGGGTGGCGTTGCGTCCGGCCAG
>JAJDNY010000139.1 GCA_022340425.1 Desulfobacteraceae bacterium
GATTTTACGCCAACAGATCATTAATCTTTGAATTTTTGATTCTTATGAAATGGTTTCGGGAGCGGCCGCTGAGGGCTTCCGAGGCCGCGCCACATGCCCCGTGTCAAACCGCCTTCCGGGCTTTTGACCCGCACCGGGCGAAACAACCCGCCCGCCAGCGCAACGCGACCGGCACCGCCATGAAACTGAGCATCGAAAAAGTTGCCGAATACCTCAACCTGCCCCCGAGCACCGTCGAGCGGTGGGTTCGCCAGGGTCGCATTCCGATTCAAAAAACCGGCGACGCCTGCACCTTCGACCGCGCCACCCTGGAAAAATGGGCCCAGCAGCGCAACCTTTTCTTTGGCGTCCCCAATGAGCCCGCGACGCCGGCGCCGGAAATATGCCGCGAGACCCTCATGACGGCGATGAAGCGCGGCGGCATCGTCCACCATCTGCGGGCCGACAGCATCGCAGCGGCATTGAGGGCTGGGGTCGCACACCTGCCACTGCTCTCGGTACAAGACAGAGATGTCCTGTTGGATCGCCTGCTGGAACGCGAGCAGCTGACCTCCACCGGCATCGGCAAGGGAGTGGCCATCCCCCACCCCCGCACCCCCATAGGCGACGACGATTACCCGGCCATGGTGGCCACCTGCTTTCTGGAGTCGCCGCTGGAGTTCAATGCCATCGACGATCGCCCCGTTTTCGTGCTCTTCATCATCCTGTGCCCCTCCCTGCAACAGCACCTGCACATCCTCTCGCGGTTGGCATTCTGCCTGCGCGACGCCCGATTCGAGGCCCTGCTGCAAACCCGGCCGCCGGCCGAGAGCCTGCTGGCCAAGGTCGGAGAAATTGAAAAAACGCTCGAAGGCAGCGGCCGGCTTTAAGGGAGCCTGACGGCATGCGGTTTTGGAAATCCTGGCGCTACCCCGCCCACTGGCCCGTTCCGCGGCTGGACGACCGTCTGCTGCTGATCCTGGCCGGAGCCGTCGTCGGCACCAGCAGCGGCTTGGCGGCCGTGGCATTGAACCGCTCGCTGCTCTGGATGCTGAAGAGCCTGATGGCCTACCGCCATTTCTGGTGGTCGTTTCTAATGCCCGCTGCGGGGGCTGCACTCTCCTCGCTGTTTTTGGAAAAAATCGTCAAGGAAGGCGCCGGCCACGGGGTCCCCGAAGTCATCTACAGCGTGTCCCGGCGCGGCGGTCTGCTGCGCTTCCGCTCCAGCTACTCGCGACTGGTCTCGAGTTTTCTGACCATCGGCAGCGGCGGCTCGGCCGGGCCCGAAGCCCCGGTGGTGATGAGCGGTGCTGCCATCGGTTCCTCCATTGCCCGTCTTTTCAGATTAAACGAACGCCAGCGAGTCACCTTAGTGGGCTGCGGCGCCGCGGGGGCGATCTCCTCGATCTTCAATGCTCCGATTGCCGGTCTGGTGTTCACCGTGGAGGTGGTTTTGGGGGAGTGGACGGCCCTCAATATCGTGCCGATTGCCATCGCATCGGTGGCCGGGGCCCAAATCAGCCGAATTCTGCAGGGCAACCAGATCGCCTTCGCCCACCGCCAGTTTCCGGTGGATCTGCTCGACAGCCTGGCGACCGTCGGCCTGGCCGCTTTCACCGCCGCGGCGTCGATTCTGCTCACCTGGGCGCTGCGACGCTCCCACGGCGTCTCCACCCGCCTGCCGCTTCCACTGTGGCTGCGGGCGGCCTGCGGCGGGGCGGTGGTGGGTTTGATCGGCTTTTTTTTCCCGGTGGTCATCGGCGAAGGGTACCACTGGATCCGGGAAATGATCGAGGGGGCTTTCGTTTCGGGCTTCGGTCTTGCGCTGCTGTTCGTTCTCGCCAAAATTACGGCCACCGCCTTCACCCTGGGCTGGGGGGGATCCGGCGGGATTTTCGCTCCGTGCCTGGTAATCGGCAGCCTGGTGGGCTTGACCTACCACCGCCTGCTGCAGATCCTTTGGCCCGCCGCCGACTGGATCAACGAGGGCTGCTTTGCACTGCTGGGCATGGCTGGTCTGATCAGCGGCATGCTGCAGGCGCCCTTGACCGGCATCTTCCTGATCACCGAAATCACCGGCGGCTACGGGGTGATCCTGCCGCTGATCATCGTATCAACGCTTTCCACCACCATCTGCCACTACCTGGAACCAGCGTCCTTTTACCTCAAGGAATTGGTGGAACGCGGCCAACTGCTGCGTCCCGGAACGGACGGCCGGGTGCTGACCGATCTGAGCGTCGCGGAGCTGCTCGAAAAGGACTGCATCGCGGTCGCGCCCGACATGCTGCTGGGCGATTTTATCGAGATCTTGCAGAAATCCCGCCGCAACTATTTTCCGGTGGAGGATCCGGCCACAGGGACCTTTCTGGGGATGGTACACCTGGACGATATCCGGCCCTATCTCTTCAACGCCGGACTTTACCATGCCGTGCTGCTGGGCCAAATCATGAAAACCGGAATCGAGACGGTTCACCCGGACGATGATCTGCCCGAGATTCTCGAGCGTATGGACGCCAACCGCCTCTACAGCATGCCGGTGGTGGCCAACGAGCGTTTTTTGGGCATGATTTCCAAAGCCACCCTGCTGGATCGCTATCGCAAGGAACTCAAAGTCCAGACCACCCTGCAGTGAGGAGGCAGGACAGGAAAGGCTGGGGCTAATTTCCGACTTCCGTCCTCGGCTGCGCCGGCCGCGCGGACAAAAACCGGGTTTTGAAAGGGAATGCCATGGACATCCGCCTGTTTCACATTTTCAGGAACACGCCGCTGGGACGCGAAACGCTGCTGCAATCACTCTACTTCTGCCAAAAGGTGGGCACCTCGCTCTTGATCTACATTCCGCAGCACACCAAGTTTTTGATGTACTTCGAAAACGACGTGGTTCAGGTGGACCTCGACAGCTCGTACCTGACCGCGCCCCACAACGCCCGCCGGCATGCAGAGGAACTGGCCGAAAGTTGCGGCATGGTCCCATCCTTTTTCACGCCCAAGCATTTCACCGCCTCCACCCTGCCGGATATTCCCACCCGCTTCGAGTTCATGTGCTGTCCCCGCAGCATCAGCGACCTGCATTCCAAGATCGGCCTGGGCTACATCGGCCCGCGGGTGCGCCGAATCGTCAAGTCCGCCCGTTTCCCGGTCCTCATGACCAGCGGCGCCCACAAGGAGTGGCGGCGGATTACGGTCTTCTTCGGCGGCTCGGCCAACGCCGTCAAAGCCCTGCGGCTGGGTCTGCGGATCGGCCAAAAAACCGGGTACCCGCTGGATCTGTTTACCCAGGTGGAAAAGGGGGATGAGAAAGATTACCGCGCCGTCGTCGCCTCGGCCGGACTGGAAGCCGCCGTGGCCGAAGGGGTTCACCGCTGGCGGTTTTTCAAGGAGGGCAGTTTCGAGGAAAACCTCTACGAGGTGCCCCATGACGCCTTGCTGATCGTGGGCGCCTTCGGCCACGGGGTAATCCGGGATGTGATTTTCGGCAACATGATGGAAAAAATCCAGTCCATCATGCCCAACAATTTCCTCATCGCCGGCCCCCACTGCACCGCCGGCAGCTGAATTCGAAACGGTGTCGCCACAAAGCGGTCAAGCGGTCGCAGCCGATGGCCTGCTGATCCTGCACCCCGGTGCGCTGGGGGATGTGGTCGCCACCTTTCCCGCCCTGCTTGAGCTGCACCGACGGTTTCGGCCGCTGTCGCTCCTGTGCCAAGGCCATATCGCCGCCCTGGCGTCCCGCCTGGGGGTGATCGATGCGCCCCTGGCGCTGGAGTCGTCCGTTTTCGGCGCCCTCTTCGGTGCGCCGCCACATCCCCGCCTGCCGGATCTGCTGGGTTCCTGCGGCCGGGCGCTTGTTTTCTCGGCCTGCCCGCAGCTGGCCGAAAACCTGCGGCGCTGCCTGCCCGCAACGGCCCTGCACCCGGTGACACCCCGGCCGCCGCTGGACCGCAGAACCCATGTGCTGCAGCATCTCTATGACCAACTGGTGGCCTGCGGTCTGCTGGCGCCGGCTGCCCGCCCGGCCCCGGCGCTCCTCGTGTCCGCAACCCCCCAGCCCCCACCCCCCGGGGCCCCCATTCTGCTGCACCCGGGTGCCGGCAGCCTGCGCAAACGCTGGCCGCTGGCATCTTTCCTGACGGTTGCGGCCGGCCTCGAAGCCCGGGGCTTGCGGCCGGCCTTTCTACTCGGACCGGCGGAAGCGGACCTTGCCGAGCGGCTGCAGCACGCAGTGCCCCCCAACCGCCGGCTCCACCGCGTGGCGGACCTTTTCCAGCTGCAGCAGCTGCTGGGGGCGGCCGGCGGGCTGATCGGAAACGATTCGGGAATCAGCCATCTCGGCGCCTTTCTGGGCCTTCCCACGGTGGCCGTCTTCGGACCCTCGGACACCGCCCGTTGGGCCCCCAGCGGACCGGCCGTGACTGCCCTGCGGTCCGCGCCCGACTGCCCGCGGTGTTTCGAAACCGCCGCTGAAAACTGCCAGGAGGCCGTCTGCCTGAGCGGCACCCGCCCGGAGACGGTCCTGAAAGCCTTTCTGCCGCTTTACCACCAGGGATTTGACAAAAAATGACGACCGGCCGCACCCGCGGGGCTAGCGGGGCAGCGGTTGCAAGCGGGGCTCGCCGCGGAGTAAAAGCCTGGCGGTGTTTACCACCTGGGGGTTGTGGTCGGTCACCATCAGGCGCGGCAAAACCGCTGCGGCGCCTGCAACGACTTCCGATTTGAAGGCCTCAACCACCGTTTCGGCCAGGATTGCCGCGGCATCCAGCAGAACCACAGAGCGACCGAGCTTGTGCCCGATGACCGGTTGCAGCAGCGGCAGGAAAGCGCTTCCCAAAATCAGGGTGTCCACCTGGCGGACCTTCAGCGGGTGAAGGCACTTCTTGGCAATCCGCAGCGTCTCCGGTTTTTTCAGCCAGCCGGCGCAGATCAGGCTGGTCAGCAGCGGGCAGGCCCGGACGTGCACCCGGATCCCGGCCGAGAGGGCTTTCAAGCGCGCCGGATAACTCCCGGTCGCCACGGTTGCCGGCGACGCCACCACCCCGATGGCCCCCCGTCGGGAGCATGCCAGGGCCCGCCGGGCGGCCGGCTCCAGTGGGTCCCAGACGGGAACCGGGGTGCGCTCGCGCACCTCGCCGGGCAGACAGCTGGCGATGGTGCTGGAGGCGATCACAATGACGCGGGCGCCCTGGTCCAGCAGGTAGTGCAGGCCCTCGGCGGCAAACCGGCCAACCGTTTCCGGACTCTTGTCGCCGTATGGGCTGCGTGCGGTGTCCCCCCAAAAAAGGAGGGGCACCCCGGGAAGCCCCGCCGCCAGCGCCCGCACCAGGCCCAGCCCGCCGACCCCCGAATCCAGTATTCCGATCATGCCGCCCCCGCTGCTGCTGGCGGGTTGCCGCCGTAAGCGGCCGCGTGGTATGGTTGCGCCGTCAGCATACCCGACCTTCCCACCGCCTCAAGGAGGATGCCATGCCCCCAACTGGGGAACACCCTGCGATGAACCAGAAAATTTTTGCGCTGGGCTTACAGGTTGAAACCGTTTCGCTCTACCTGCTGTGCTGCGCCCTTGCCGATCAGGGGACCGCCATCACCCAGGAGAATCTCCAGAAGGTCTGGACCGACTCACCCCAGCGCCTGTCCCAAAGTCTGGCCGATTTGGCCGCCCGCAGGATTGTCGAACCGGCCGCCGCCGGCTTTCAACTGAACCCGCCGGATCGATGGCAGGCCTAAACGCCGCGCTTCCCGGAGGCCGCCGCCAAAACCCTCGCGACGCAGGCGGCGATCTGCTGCGGGCTGAAATCGGTGCGCATCCCCGGGCAGGAGGCCGCCATGGCAAACCAGTTCTCCGGGTGGCGCATGACGCCCCGGATAAACGGCCACTGGCGGCACATGCGCGGTTTCACCGGGTGAATCGCGCACAGCGCCTCGCGCCAGAAAACGCAGTAGCCGTTTGGCCCCTGCCCCAACACCCAGCGCGAACCCGACGGCTGGCAGTAGCAGGCGATCAAGCGCTCCGGGGAAGCCTTGAGGTAGCGGGCGATGGCCTGGATGTCGTTTTCTGAAACATAGGTGCCGCCAAAGCCCTTGCAGCACTCGCCGCACTGGCGGCAGGTGAAAAGGGTCTCGGGCGCTACGGGCGTCTCAGACACGGTGACGGCCCTCCATGGCCCGCTTGAGGGTTACCTGATCCACGTACTTGAGGTCGCCGCCGACGGGCACCCCCGAAGCTATCCGGGTCAGCTTGACGGCGCACCCCGCCAGGCGCTGGGCGATATAATCGGCCGTGGCCTCGCCTTCGATGCTGATACTGGTCGCCAGGATGACCTCGTCGACCTGCCCGCCGCCAACCCGCGCTACCAGTTCCCCGATCCGAATTTCGTCCGGCCCGACGCCGTCCAGGGGGGAGAGGACCCCCTGGAGGATATGGTAGACGCCCGTAAACGCCCCGGACTTTTCAATCGAGACCATGTCCGCCTGCTGCTCCACCACGCAGACCTGCCGGCTGTCGCGGGCCGGATTGCTGCAGATGCGGCAGAGTTCCCCGTCGCTGAGGGCGAAGCACCGGCGGCAGAGGCTGATGCGCTCCTTGATTTCCTGGATGCTGCGGGCCAGGGCGAGGGCCTCGCCGCGGGGCGCGCGCAAAACGTGAAGGGCCAGCCGCTCGGCAGTTTTTTCGCCGATCCCCGGAAGACGGGCGAAATTCTGGATAAGGGCCAGGATGGCGGCGGGATAGTGGTTCATGTCACACCAGTCCCGGGATCTTCATCCCCCCGGTGAGTTTGCCCATTTCCGCGGAGATCATCTCCTGGGATTTGGCCAGGGCGTCATTGACCGCGGCCAGGACCAGATCCTGCAGCATTTCGACGTCCTCGGGGTCGACGACCTCTTTCTCAAGCAAAATCGAGACGATCTGCTGTCGCCCGTTGGCGACCACCCTGACCATCCCGCCGCCGGCGGTGGCCTCGACGGTTTTTTCCGCCAACTCCTCCTGCATCTTGAGCATCTTGGCCTGAAGCTTCTGGGCCTGCTTCATCATGTTGCCTATATTCTTCATGATATTGATCTCCTTTTGTTGAAGGGGAAAACCGCCCGCCGGCAGCAGCTTCCCGCGGGTGGGGTCGGGGCGCTAAAGAATTTTGACCTCCACCACCTGGCCCTCGAAAACCTCGATGGCTTCGGACACCAGTGGGTGGTGGAGCGCCTCGTGCTTCAAGCGGGCAGCCTCGCGCTGCTTTTCACGCTCATCATCGCGGGCCAGTTCCTTCGTTCTGAGAACCAGTTTGCGGGGACCGCCGAAATAATCGCTGCAAAGCGCCTCGATGAGGGCGATGCTCTCCTTGCGCCGCGCCCGGTCCAGGGAAAAGGTGCTGCCGCAGAGTTGGATTTCGACGACGGCCGCATCCACCCGCAGCAGCTCGCTGGCGGCCAGCACCGCTTTGAGGGCGGGATCGCGCCCGGAGAGTTTCTCCAGCACGTGCTGCCAGCTTTGCGCCAAGCTTTCGTTCGGCTCGTATCGGGCCTCGACTGCCGAAGCGGCCGGCGGCGACGACACGGGCGGCGAAGCAGGCAGCGCGACCTCTTCCCGGGGCGCGAGGCTTTGGGGGGGCGGGGTGCCGACGGGCAGCTCCGCCAACCCCTGACGCAACTGATCGATCTTTGCGATCAGGACCTCGATGGGCAGCACGGGGGAAGCCTGCAGCATCCGCACGAAGGCCATTTCAAGGACCAACCTGGGCTGCGCCGCGTACTTCAAGGCGCCCTCCTCCCGCAGCAGCAGCTCGAAGACCTGCTCCAGCCGCTCGGCGGGCACGTCGGCCACCTGGGACTGCAGCTGGGCCAGCTCATGCCCCGGCAGGTCGATCAGACGCTCGGGGTTGCGCCCGATCTTGGCCACCAACAGGTTTCGGAAATGCTCAAGCAGATCGCCGTGGAGCTTTTTCATGTCGTGGCCGCGATCGTAGATTTCATCCAGCTGCCCCAGGACCGCCGGCAGATCGCGGTTGAGGATGACACCGGCGATATCGTGAAGGATCTTGCGGTCGATGACACCCAGGATATCCAGCACCTCCCGGGGGTCGATCCCATCAGCGGCATCGGCGCTGGCGATCACCTGGTCCAGCAGGCTCAGGGCGTCGCGCATGCTGCCGCCGGCCTCGCGCGCAATCAACCACAGACTTTCGGACTGCACCACAACCTCCTGTCGGCGGCAGAGCATTTGGAGGTGGTCTGCAATCGCCCTCAGATCGATGCGCCGCAGGTCGTGGCGCTGGCAGCGGGAGAGGATCGTGACCGGAATTTTATGGGGCTCGGTGGTCGCAAAGAGAAACATCACATGCGCCGGCGGCTCCTCAAGCGTTTTCAGCAACGCGTTGAAGGCTTGAAGGCTCAGCATGTGAACCTCGTCGATGATGTAGATCTTGCGGGGGCTGTGGGACGGCATGTACTGCAGATTTTCGCGCAGCTCCCGGACCTGCTCGACGCTGTTGTTGGAGGCCCCGTCGATTTCATAGACATCGGCCGCATTTCCCGCGGTGATTTCGCGGCACGAGCGGCAAACGTTGCAGGGCTGCGGTGTGGGGCCCTGTTCGCAGTTCATGGCCTTGGCCAGAATCCGCGCCACCGTGGTTTTGCCCGTTCCCCGCGGCCCCGCAAACAAAATCGCGTGGGCCACCCGGCCAGAGGTGATGGCATTGGTCAGCGTGCGGGTGACGTGCGCCTGCTGAACGACCTGGTCGAAGGTTTGCGGACGATATTTACGGGCAAGGACCAAATAGGACATCGCAACCACTCCCCGTGTAACGCGCAAAGGCTTACCCAGCTGGCGGAAACGCGCGTGTGATTTCCAGGGGTGAGACTACCGGGGGCGAACGGGAGGGGGGTCGAATTGAAAAAATATGGCGGAGAGAGAGGGATTCGAACCCTCGGTGCCGCTTTTGACAGCACACACGATTTCCAGTCGTGCTCCTTCAGCCAGCTCGGACATCTCTCCGCAAAAAAAACGAAACCGGACTGCCACCCGCATCCCCAAGACGCCGCCGCGGGCACGTGCGGCCGTATGTTTCAGCCGGAGGCATGCGGCGCATCCCCGAAAGCCCCCTTAAGCCGAAAAATTGTGGCGGAGAGGGTGGGATTCGAACCCACGATCCCGTTTTTGACAGGATACCGCTTTTCGAGAGCGGGGCCTTCAGCCACTCGGCAACCTCTCCTGAACTTGTCGGCTGCCGATCCCAGCGGGCCGCCACCCGTTGCGAGACCAGCGGCGCAAAATTTTCCAGCATGTGGGGGAAAGATCGGCAAGCATGGGATCGGTCCGGCGCAGGTATGTCTCATTATACTTTTTGATTTTGACTGTCAATGGTCGATTGTCACTTTCTGCTTGAACAACACCCCCCCTTTTAGTATCTGGAGCCTGATTTCAACCCCAGCGTGCAAGGTGGTCTTTAAATGGCGAAGATTCTCCCCTTCAAGGGGATTGTGTACAACCCCGACAAGGTGGGGGACCCGGCGCAGGTGGTCACCCCACCCTACGATGTCATCTCAAGCGACGAACAGCAAACCTTCTACGAAAGACACCCCCACAACGTCATTCGCCTGATCCTGGGAAAATCCAGCGGGCGGGACTCGGCCACGGACAACCCGCACACCCGCGCGGCGGCGGCCTACCGCCGCTGGCTGGCCGATGGCATCCTGCGCCGGGACCCGACACCCGTCTTTTATCTCACCAGTGTCGAATTCCCTTTCACAGGCGGCAGCCGCACCCGTATGGGCCTGATCGCGCGGGTTGAACTGGAGCCCTTCGAGAAGGGCATCGTTTTGCCACATGAGCGCACCTATTCCGCGGTCAAAGCCGAGCGACTGGGCTTGATGAAAGCCTGCCACGCCAATTTCAGCCCCATCTTTTCGATTTACCCCGACCAAGGCGACGTACTGGCATCGCTGCGGCAGGCGGCCGCCGGGGCACCGCCGGATATGGATTTCAGGGATGACCGGGAGCATCGTCACCGCTTGTGGCGGATCGCCGACCCGGCCCGCCACAGGCTGATCAGCGCGCAAATGCAGGACCTGCCGGTCTACATCGCCGACGGCCATCACCGCTACGAAACGGCCCTGGCCTACCGCGATTGGGCCGCCGCCAACCTGCCGGGATTCGACGCCCGGCATCCCGCCAACTTCATCATGATGTATCTCGCCAGCATGGCGGACCCCGGACTGATCATTTTACCGACCCACCGCATGCTCAACCGCGTAAGCCCGACGGCTGCTACGGCTTTCACCGCACGCGCGCAAGCGTTTTTCAACCTGCAGCTTTTTCCTTTCAAGCGGGAAAATCTCGCGGACGTGCAAACGATTTTTCTAAGGGCGCTGGAGCGTTCCGCTGGGCAAAACGGCATCGGCGTTCTGCTCAAAAACCGGTCCGAGTTTCTGTTGTTGACCTTAAAGCCCGACACGATGACACGCCATTTCGGGCGCGAGGAGGTCCCCGAAGTGGCCGCACTGGATGTCACCGTACTCACGCGGGTGGTCCTGACCGAGCTGCTGGGGTTCAGCCCGGCGGACCTGGACGACAAATCCCTCATCGGCTATTCCAGCGACGCCCGGGAGGTGCTTGGGATGGTTTTGCGAGGCGGCTGCGAGGCCTGTTTCATCCTCAACCCCACCCGCATGACCCAGGTCAAACAGATTGCCGAAAAGGGGCTTATCATGCCCCGCAAGTCCACCTTTTTTTACCCCAAAGTCATCACCGGGCAGGTCTTCAACCCCCTCCTGCCGGAGGGCTAGCGAAAGCTGCCGGAGCCGCCCGTAACGGTTTATCATGGCCGCAACATGGCCGCCAGCGCATCGCTGTAGCCGCCCGCGGCGCCATAAATGAATAGGGGCGGGTCGATCGCCAGCCCCGGCCGGCCACCTTTGAGACCCTCCACGACAATCAGCTTGGCCCGCTGCCCTGGGCGGGAATGAATTGGCTGCAGGCGTTTGGCCTCCAACCCCGCCCGCCGCATCTCACAGCAGATATCCGTCAGGCGCTCGGCCGCATAGACCATTACGAAACGTCCGCCCTTTTGCAGCATCCGCTCGGCGCAGCCCACCACATCGGCCAGCGTGGTGGTAATCTCGTGGCGCGCCAGCGCCCGCTGGGCGCCGGGACTAACGCGCCCTGCGCGGACCTTGCGATAGGGTGGGTTGCTGACGACCAGATCGAAGGGCGCCAGCTCCTTGCCGGGGCGCATCTGCCGCAAATCCCCCTCCCGAATTTCGATGGCTGCGCTCATGCCGTTGAGCGCCACGTTCTGGCGGGCCAATTCGGCCAGCCCCGGCTGCAATTCCAATCCCGTGACCCTCAGCCCGCCTGATTGAAAGACCAGAATCAGCGGCACGATGCCGCAGCCGGTGCCCAGATCCAGAACCCGGTCGCCCAGCCGCGGCCGAGCGAGGCTTGCCAGCAAAATCGCATCGATGGAGAAGCGGTAACCGTCACGGGACTGCCGGACCTCGAGGCGCCCATCGAAAAAGGCGTCGATCGTCAGGCGCTCATCAATTGGCACTGTCACCCACCGCCCCGATCTTAAACTTGATGTCGTCCACTCGGGCATCCCCTAAGGCGGCGTTGACGCGTGCGATCATCTCAGCTTTTTGAAACCGAAGCTGCTGAAGCCAGGCCGAGCTGGACACGCTCACCAGCAGCAGGCGCCCCTTGAAGGCCGTCGGCCGGGCGTTGCGGGCAATCTGGGCGCCAAGGGCCTCGTCCCAGATGTCCCAGACGCGGTGAAGGGCCAGGTCGGGGTTTTTACGACAGGCCCCGAGCACCTGACCCAGCAGTGCGCCCAGCGGGTCGAAGCCCCCTTTTCTGGTGCGATTGTTCACGCCTATCTCTGCTCCGGCGGGTGATGCCGCTCCTGCGACAGGCCCTGAAAAAGGATCTTGGGACACATCCGGCAACCCCCTTGCGAATGGCCACGTTTTGCGCCTGACACATCTCCTGAATGCCCGTTTTTACTTGACTTGCCACGGCCCCTACCATATCTTCTGTTTCTTCAGGCGTTCACTGGGTATGGGCGTTTGATTGCATTCTGGCAGAGGGCAAGATCACCTTACAACACCGACAGGAAATATCAAGATGAGTTGGGATTGGGAAAAACTTAAGCAACAGCAACAGCAGCATCGGGGCGGCCCCCCGCCCCAGGTGGATGAAATCCTTCAGAAACTCAAAAACATGAAATTTCGGGGAGGGCCGCTGATCATTCTGGCGCTGGTCCTCATATTTTTCGGCTCCTCGATGTTCTTTACGGTCAAGCAGGATGAAGTGGGCATCGTACAGCGTTTTGGCCGCTACGTCCGCACCGCCCAACCGGGGCTGAGCTTCAAGCTGCCCACCGGGATCGAGCGGGTCACCAAGGTAAATGTCACGCGGGTGGAGACGGCGGAATTCGGCTTCCGCTCCGGCCCCCAAACCAACCCCTCCCGTTTCGGCACCGCGATCACCGCCGACACCGCTGATTCCCTGATGCTGACCGGCGATCTGAACGTCGCCGTGGTCCCCTGGATCGTTCAATACCGGGTCAAGGACCCTTACAATTTCCTCTTCAAGGTGGAGGACCCGAAGCGTCTGCTGCAGGATATGGCCGAAGCGGCCATGCGGCTGGTGGTCGGGGATCGAAGCATCGACGAGGTGATCTCAAAACGTGAAGAAATCGCCGTGGAGGCCAAAGCCGTTCTGCAAACCGAGCTCGACCAGGCGGAAAGCGGCATCCATATCGTCACCATCGAACTGCAGCGCACCAACGTCCCCGGCCCGGTGCAACCGTCCTTTAACGAAGTCAACCAGGCCACCCAGGAAAAGGAGCAGATGATCTACCGCGCCCGGGAGGACTACAACAAGGCCATACCGGCCGCTCGCGGTGAGGCCGAGCGGACCATCCGCGCCGCGGAAGGCTACGCGCTGGACCGCATCAACCGGGCCGAGGGCGATGCCTCCCGCTTTACCGCCCAGTACGCGGAATATGCCAAGGCTCAGGATGTCACCAAGCGGCGGCTTTACCTGGAAACCATCCGGGAGGTCTTCCCCAAGTTCGGGTCGACCTTCATCGTTGACTCGGATCAAAAAAATGTTCTGCCCCTGTTGAACCTGGGCAAAGAAGGCGGTGTCGTAAAATGAAATTCAAAGGCATAATTCTGGTTCTGGTCGTGGCGCTGGTCTTTCTGGGCTTTGCCTCGGCCTACGTGGTGGATGAAACCGAACAGGTGGTGATCACCCAGTTCGGCCGGATCGTCGGGGAACCCAAAACCGATCCGGGACTCAAGTTCAGGATCCCGTTTCTGCAAAACGCCAACTACTTCCCCAAGATCCTCTTGCAGTGGGATGGCGACCCCGGTCAGATTCCGACCCTAGACAAAACCTTCATCTGGGTCGACACCTTCGCCCGCTGGCGAATCGTCGACCCCGTCAAGTTCTTTCAAACCGTCAACAACATCAACAGTGCCCAGTACCGCTTGAACGACATCATTGACCCGGCGGTGCGCAACCTGATCACCGAAAACCGCCTGATCGAGACCGTCCGGGCCACCAACCGGCAGCTGGGTGCCGGTTTCGGCGACGACGAGCAGGCCAAACCGTCGTTCTACGTGGTTACCACCGGCCGGCAGAAAATAACCGAAGCGATCCTGAAGCAGGCCCAGCCGAAACTCTCGCCGTTCGGAATCGAACTGGTGGATGTCAAGATCAAGCGGGTCAACTACGTGGAGCAGGTGCAGGAATCGGTTTTCAACCGCATGATCGCCGAACGTCAGCAGATCGCGGAAAAGTTCCGCTCCGAGGGCAAGGGGGAGGCCCAGAAGATTTTGGGTGAAAAGGAGCGTGACCTCAAAAGGATCACCTCTGAGGCCTATCGCAAGGCCCAGGAGTTGAAGGGTGCGGCCGACGCCGAGGCCACCGCGATTTATGCCAAAGCATACAGTGCCGACCCCGACTTTTACTCTTTCATCAAAACGCTGGAAATATACACCGGTGCGATGAACGACAAAAGCTCCCTGGTGCTCTCCACCGATTCGGAGTTCCTGAAATACCTCAAGGGCTACCAGTCCCAACCCTGAGTACGTGAGCAACATAAAAAGCGCCGGTTTCTGGGAGGATGCTCCCAGAAACCGGCGCTTTTTATGCAAGCATATCAAAAGAGAAGCCTGGTGAGACTACTTACCCTTTCTTCTCTGATGTCTCGTGCGGGCCAACAGCTTTCGATGCTTATGTTTTCTCATCTTTTTTCTTCTTTTCTTGATAACGCTGCCCAACAGATCACCTCCATTCTTCGTTATTTTTTGTGTCCCCGCTTGTAGCATCAACTCAAAAAGATTGTCCACTCTTTTTTCTGGCTGCGCCTGTGAAGCGCCGGTTCGGACTTCACCCCGCTTCAACCGACGGCCCGGCCGCCTTTCCTTGGAAGCTGCGGCGAAAAGCCTGGCAACCCGGGGGCAGCCCATTCAGCTTGAAAACTATATTAGTATATGCTATTTTTTACACAAAATCAAGAGGTTCTAAATCAGGTGGGCAAGACCGCGAACCAGCATCCCACAGGTAAGCGGTGCTTTGACCCCCGGTTCCTCCGCGGCCGAAAATCTGGCCCCGCGCGCTTCACATGGGGTCAACGCGCCAACCAA
>JAJDNY010000140.1 GCA_022340425.1 Desulfobacteraceae bacterium
CGTTGCACTGCATCTCGAGGTCGCTGCGGCGTACATAAGTACGCCGCACTCCTCGAGATTTGCGCGCCTTGAACTTGGGCTTTCTACGAAACTGTCTGATTTTTACTTTTTACCGGTTCACCAACTTTAAGGGGCCCGGCGGCGTTACTTGGCGGTGGGTGCCGGTCGGTCTTCCAGCAGCTGGATGATGTGCTCCTGCTGCCGCAGCAGCTGCAGGTTGGTCTCCACCATGTAGCGCGTCGAAACCGCGATCTGGCGCAGATATTCATCGGCCATGGCGGTGGTTTCGGTGCCGTGAACCCTATCGCCGCGGTCCCTGGCCTCCAGGGCGCGGTAGAACGCTTCGCTGATGTCCAGGAAGACCGCCGGGGAGCGGCCGTCCCGGGGCGGCCCGTCCCCGGCCGGGGCCGAGGACCCGATGGAAAGCAGCAGGGCGGCCGCGAGCAGCAGGCCCGGCAGCAGGCGGCGCTTGGGGGGTGGGGCGGCGGTCGGCATGGCGTGACTCCTCGGGCTGGTGGGGGCAGCCGTCAGGGGGTGATTTTCTCGAGAATCCGGCCGCTGCCGTCCAGGATAAAGATCATGAAGCCGTTGGCGGCGGCGCTGCCGGTCAGGTGATTGAGGCGGATGGCCTGGGGCTGGTATTTCAGGCCCTGGTCCCGTTTCAGGCTGTTGAGGCACAGCAGGGCATCCTCTTTTTCGTGGAATGCCGGGATGAAGGAAACATCGTCCTCCGGGTAGTGCTGACCCAGAAACTGCTCGTTGCCGCCGGGGTCCTGGACAAACACCCACACCCACGGCGATTGGTTTTCAGGTTTTTCCATGTGGCGGCTCCTTTTGCAGGCAATTGAACTGCTCCCAGCTATAGAAGATCGCCTCGTGGTCTGTCAATATGCAATCCCTGCGGCTTGTCAGGCGGCCGGCGGCTGTGTTATCCGGATAAAAGACGGCCGTTTTGCCTTAAACCCGAGCGAGGCCAGGATGGGGAAAAGAAACCCGGTGCCCCCGAAACGGGTCGGCGCCCACGTCAGCATCGCCGGCGGCGTGGAAAATGCGCCCCTCAACGCGGCCGCCATCGGCGCCCGGGCGTTTGCGATGTTCACCAAGAACCAGCGCCGCTGGCAGGCCAAGCCGCTGAGCGCCGAAAACATCCGGCGCTTCCGCGACAACTGCCGCGACAAGGGCTATCGGCCGGAGGATATTCTGCCCCACGCGGGCTATCTTATCAATCTGGGGCACCCCGAGACGGCCGGCCTGGCCAAGTCGCGGGCGGGGTTTCAGGACGAGATGGCGCGCTGCCGGCAGTTGGGGCTGACCGCGCTCAATTTCCACCCCGGAAGCCACCTGAAGCAAATCACCGAGCGGGAGTGCATCCAGCGGATCGCCGAGTCCATCAACCTGGCCCTGGAGGAGACCCCCGGGGTCACGGCGGTGATCGAAAACACCGCCGGGCAGGGAAGCCAGCTCGGCTATCGTTTCGAGCAGCTGGCTGAGATCATCGCCCGGGTGGCCGACCAAAGCCGGGTGGGGGTCTGCCTGGACACCTGCCACGCCCATGCCGCCGGCTACGACCTGACCACCGAGGCGGGCTGCCGGGAGGCCTTTGCGGCCTTCGACGCCTCAATCGGCTTTGGCTTTCTGCGGGGGATGCACCTCAACGACGCCAAGAAGGGGGTCGGCAGCCGGGTGGATCGCCACGCCGGCCTGGGCGAGGGGGGCCTGGGGTGGACGGTATTCCGGTTTATCATGAACGACCCGCGCTTCAATTGCCCGCTGATCCTGGAGACCCCGGACGACGGCCGTTGGGCCCGGGAGATCCGGCAGCTCTATGCCCTGCAGGCGGCCTGACGGGACGTCCCGTCAGGCCGCCTGCGACGAGCCGCCTTAGAGCGCGTCTTGGCCGATAGGGGATCTTAAGGGCCTCGGCAAGAAATAATTCCACATCTTGCTTGTCTTTTGGCCCGTTACCGGCGTTACATCCGCCGGCACATATCCCGATATGCACCGGCGAATGTGCCTTGGTGGCGAACCAAAATCCGGCGCAATATTGTGGAATTATTTATTGCCGCGACCCTAACCCCACTACACCCACAGGGGGCGTTGCCACGCCATGAAGCCAGAAAAGGGAAACGTGCGCGCCCTGGGGCTTAGCTCCGGGGGCCTGGACAGCATCCTCTCCGCCCTGGTGTTGCGCCGTCAGGGGATCGCGGTGGCCTGGGTGGCCTTCGAGACCCCTTTTTTTTCGGCCGCCAAGGCCCGCCAGGCAGCCCGCATGATCGAGGTGCCGCTGACGGTCCGCCCCATCACGGCGGTCTACCTGGAGATGCTCAAAAACCCGCCCGTCGGCTACGGGCGCCACATGAACCCCTGCATGGACTGCCACACCCTGATGTTCCGGCTGGCCGGCGAGATGATGCGGGCCGAAGGCGCCGACTTTCTCTTCAGCGGCGAGGTCCTCGGCCAGCGGCCCATGTCCCAGACCCGCCAGTCGCTGCGCTATGTGGAGAAGCACTCCGGCTTCGACGGCTATATCCTGCGGCCCCTGAGTGCCCAGAGGCTGCCCGAGACCATTCCCGAAAAGCGGGGCTGGGTGGCGCGCGCGGGGCTGTTGGGCATTGCGGGCCGGGGCCGCAAGGAACAGATACGGCTGGCGCGCGAATTCGGTGTGACCGACTACCCGGCGCCCGCCGGCGGCTGTCTGCTGACCGACAAGAATTACAGCCGGCGGCTGCGGGATCTGCTCGCCCAGCGGGATCTCCCGGCCGAAAGGGAGCTTGAGCTGCTCAAATACGGGCGCCACTTCCGCCTGGATCCCGACGCCAAGGTCGTCGTGGGGCGCTCCCGGGCGGAAAACGAGGCCATTCTGGGCTGCTGCGACCCGGCCGTCGACATCCAGGTCAAGATCCGGGATTATCCCGGCCCGCTGGCCCTGATGCCCCACGGCGGCAAACCGGCGGCGGTCATGCTGGCCGCCACGATCTGCGCCGGCTACAGCAAGGCGCCCAAGATGGTCCAGGCGGTCGCGGCCGAGGTGGTCGGCCCCGGCGGCCGGGAGGTGCTGCAGGTCATCGCGCTGCCGCCGACCGATTTCAAGCGTTTGTTGATTTAGGGTCGCGGCAATAAATAATCCCTCAAGATGGCGCCGGATTTTGGTTCGTCATCAAGGCGCATCCGTCGGCGCATATCGAGATATGTGCCGGCGGGTGTAACGCCGGTGGCGGGCCAAAAGACCAGCCAGATGCGGGATTATTTTTTTCCGGGGCCCTCAGCCCTTAGCTGGCCGCAGGCGGCGGAGATGTCCTGGCCTTTGCTGTGGCGCACCAGGGCCGTGTAGTGGGCGTCGCAGAGCAGTTCGCGGAAGGCTTCGATGGCCTCCGGCGACGGCCGCCGCAGGCGGCTGAAGGGATTTTGGTTGAAGGGGATCAGATTGATTTTGGCGCGGATCGGGCGCAGCAGGCGGGCTAGGCGGCGGGCATCGGCCGGGCTGTCGTTGATCCCCTCCATCAGGATGTACTCGAAGGTGATCATGCGCCCGGGTGAAAGCGGATAGCGGGCGCAGGCGGCCATCAGCTCCTCCAGCGGGTAGCGGCGGTTGATGGGCATCAACCGGCTGCGGGTCTGGTTTTCGGTGGCGTTCAGGGAGACCGCCAGGTTGACCCGGGTATCGCGGCCCAGGTCCGCCAGGCGCGGCACCAGCCCGGCGGTGGAGACGGTGACCCGGCGGCTGGCAAAGCGCAGCCCGAAATCGTTGTCGGTCAGGGTTTCGATCGCCCCGATGAGGTTGTCGTAGTTGTCCAGCGGCTCGCCCATCCCCATGAAGACGATATTGGTCAGGCCCCGGGCCGTGGCGCGGTCGTCCCGCAGGTCGTGCAGCGCGTCCCGGACCTGCGCGATGATTTCCCCGCGGCTGAGGTTTCTCTCCAGTCCGCCGCGGGCGGTCAGGCAGAACTGACAGCCCTGGGCGCAGCCCACCTGGCTGGAGATGCACAGGGTGTAGTGGTCCTTTTCCGGGATCAGGACGCTTTCGATGTGCGCGCCGTCCTCCAGCCGGTAGAGGGATTTGCGGGAGCCGTCGGCGGAGGTTTCCACCTGTTCAAGCTGCAGCCGGCTGATGCGGAAATGGGTCGCGAGCTCCTGGCGAATGGCTTTGGAGAGGTCCGTCATCTCGTCGAAATCATCGCACTGGCGCAGGTGGACCCACTGGAAGATCTGGCTGGCGCGGTAGGCTGCAATCTTTCGTGCCGCCAGCCAGTCGGCGATCTCCCGGCGTGAAAAATCGATGATGTTGGCTCTCGGGTCGATGGCCTGCATGGTGTCCTGTGGGGGGGCGCGCAGCGGTCGCCCGGGGAGAGGGCGGAAGGGGCCTTGCGGTCGGCGCTAAACGGTTATTTTGCTTGACATAACACGACCATCATACTATTTTCAACATTTTATTGTTTCCTGAATAGGGGATCCCAATTGATCGGGGGTCGGGGCGGGGTTTCATGCTGGATAGCCTGAGCGATAAACTCAACACGGTCTTCAAGAAGCTCAAAGGCCACGGCAAGCTGACCGAGAAGAACATCGAGGACGGCCTGCGCGAGGTCCGGATGGCGCTTCTGGAAGCCGACGTGCATTACAAAGTTGTAAAAAAATTTATTTCCGATATAAGGGGCAGGGCCCTGGGCCAGGAGGTGCTGGCCAGCCTGACACCCGGCCAGCAGGTGGTCAAGATCGTCAACGAGGAGCTCACCGCCCTGATGGGCGGGCGGCACCAGGAGCTGAGCCTGGAAGGCTCCCCGCCGGCTGCCGTCATGCTGGTGGGCCTGCAGGGCTCGGGAAAGACCACTACGGCCGGGAAACTGGCCGTTTTTTTGCGTAAAGGCGGCCGCAAGCCCTACCTCGTGCCGGCGGATGTCTACCGGCCGGCGGCCATCGAGCAGCTGCAGCGGCTGGGGGCGCAGCTGTCGGTGCCGGTGTTCCCGTCACAGACCGACATGGACCCGGTGGATATCTGCCGGGAGGCCCGCACGGCCGCGCACCAGGCCGGGTGCGACACCCTGCTGCTGGACACCGCCGGGCGCCTGCACGTGGACGATGTCCTGATGGAAGAGCTGCGCCGGATCAAAGCGGCCGCAACCCCTTCCGATATCCTGCTCGTGGCCGATGCCATGACCGGCCAGGACGCGGTCAACATCGCCGAATCCTTCGACCGCGCGCTGGATATCGGCGGCGTGGTGCTCACCAAGCTGGACGGCGATGCCCGCGGCGGGGCCGCGCTCTCCATCAAGGCGATCACCGGCAAGCCGATCAAGTTCGTCGGCGTCGGCGAAAAGCTCGCCCAACTCGAGGCCTTTCACCCCGAACGCCTGGCCTCCAGCATCCTGGGAATGGGGGACCTGCTGACCTTCATCGAGAAGGCCCAGGCGGTGGTCGATGAAAAAAAGGCGGCCGAGCTCGAGAAGAAGCTGCGCAAGAACCAGTTCACCCTGGAGGACTTTCGCGACCAGATGGTCCAGATCCGCAAGATGGGCTCCGTCAAAGACCTGTTGGGCATGATCCCCGGGATCAGCAAAAGCAAGCAGTTCAAGAATCTCCAGGTGGACGACCGCGAGCTGGTGAGGATCGAGGCGATCATCAATTCGATGACCGCCCAGGAGCGGCTGCAGCACACGATCATCAACGGCAGCCGGCGCAAACGGATCGCCATGGGCAGCGGCACCCGGGTACAGGACGTCAACCAATTGCTCAAAAACTACAGCCAAGTCATGAAGATGATGAAGCAAATCAACAAAGGCGGCCTGCGCAATCTGGGGCGTGGAATGCTGCCGTTCTAAGGAGAAATTAAATGCCAGTAAAGATCAGATTGGCCAGACACGGCGCCAAAAAGAAGCCTTTTTACCGTATTGTGGTCGCCAATTCCGAAGCCCGGCGCGACGGTCGCTTCCTGGAGGTCGTGGGCACCTACAACCCTCTGCCGGACCCGGCCCAGGTGACCTTCAAAAACGAGCGCGTCCAGTACTGGATGAGCCAGGGGGCGATTCCCACCCCAACGGTAAAAAACCTTTTGAAAAAAGAAGGGATTTTTGCTAATCCTCTATAAAATTGGGCTGCTCTTCAGGCCACATTTCCTCTAATTCGCAGACCAAAAGGAGGCGGCGCTATGAAAGAGCTCATCAAGTACATCGCTCAGGCACTGGTTGACCATCCCGAAGAAGTCTCCGTTGCAGAAGTAGAGGGAAATCAGACCTCGGTCCTGGAACTCAAGGTGGCCAAAGAGGATCTCGGCAAGGTGATCGGCAAACAGGGGCGGACGGCCCGTGCCATGCGAACCATTTTAAGCGCCGCTTCCGCCAAGGTCAAAAAGCGGACCGTTCTTGAGATCATTGAGTAGCCCGTTCAACATGGCCGACGCCGGCGAGATTCTGATCGGTGAAATCGTCGGCGTCCACGGAATCCGTGGCAACCTCAAGGTGCGCTCCTACGCCGAGAGCGACGCGTTGTTCGCGCCCAATCTGACCCTGGCGGTCAAGCCGGTGCGCGGCGCCAAAACCGTGTGCCGGGTCAAATCGGTGCAGCCCCATGGGCAGGGGCTGTTGATGGCCCTCGAGGGCGTCGACTCCCGCGGCCAGGCCGAGGCCCTGCGGGGGGCGGCGCTTTATATCCAGAGGTGCCTGCTGGCCGAACCCCAGGACGGGGCCTTTTTTTGGTACGAGCTGATCGGTCTGCGTGTTCTCACGGAGAAAGACCAATACGTCGGAAAGGTGGCCGCCGTTTTTCAGACCGGCAGCAACGACGTCTATGTGGTCCGCAATCCCGAAGGCGAACGCACGGAGATCCTGCTGCCGGCCATCGCCTCGGTGATTCGGGAGATCGATCTGGATACCGGCGTCATGCGGGTGCGCCTGCTGGAAGGGCTATGACAGGGCGCCATGCAGTTTGCCGTTTTAACGATTTTTCCGGATATGGTGGGGGCCTTATGCGGGCATGGTGTTATCCGCAGAGCCATCGAGCAGCATAAAATCAGCATCGATTGTATCGATATTCGCGCGTTTGCCAAAGGCCGGCACCGGGTAACCGATGACCGGCCTTATGGCGGGGGCTGCGGCATGGTGATGAAGCCCGAGCCGCTGGCCGCCGCCATCCGCGCCGCCAAAGGCAGGGCCCCGAATGCCCCGACGGTGCTGCTGACCCCCCAGGGGCGCCCGTTCACCCAGCGGCTGGCCCAGGAGCTGGCCGCCGGCGAGGGTCTCACCCTGGTCTGCGGGCGCTACGAAGGGGTCGATGAGCGCATCTGCGGCCGCTTCATCGATTACGAGATTTCCATCGGCGACTACGTCCTGACCGGCGGGGAACTGGCCGCGATGGTGGTCATCGATGCGGTGGCGCGCCTGATTCCGGGTGTTCTGGGAGGGGTCGAGTCCGCGGACAAAGACTCTTTCTCCGGGGACCTGCTGGAGCACGGCCACTTCACCCGGCCCTCGGAGTTCGAGGGCGAGCCGGTCCCGGCGGTCCTGCTCTCGGGCAATCACGAGGAAATCCGCCGCTGGCGGCTGGAGGCTTCCCTGGTGCGCACGGTCCTGAAGCGTCCGGATCTGCTCGCCGGGCGGGACTGCACGGCCGAGGAGATCGCGATTCTCAAGCGCTGGCAGCATACGGTGGGAAAGATCATCGATGCCCAATCTCTACGTGGCGCTGGTGCACCACCCGGTGGTCAATAAAGACGGCGATACGATCGCCGCGGCGGTGACCAACCTGGACCTGCACGACATCGCCCGGGTCGCCAAAACATACGGTGTCAAAGGGTTTTACGTCACCACGCCGCTGGCCGACCAGCAGCACCTGGTGCGGCGGATCACGGCCCACTGGCTGGAGGGCCCCGGCGGGTGCCACAACCCCAAACGCCGGGAGGCCCTGGCGCTGATCCGGCTGGCCGACAGCCTCGAGCAGGCCCTGGCCGAGATCGGCCGGGAGGCGGGAGAGCGCCCGCGGACGGTGGCCACCGCCGCCCGCCGCCGACCCGGCAGCATCGGCTTCGGCGATTTGCGCAGGCAGCTTTCGGGGGGAAGCCCGCACGTGCTGGTTTTGGGGACGGCCTGGGGTCTCGCGCCATCGGTGTTCGAAGCGGCCGATACGGTGCTGGAGCCGGTTGAAGGGCCCAGCTTATACAACCACCTTTCGGTCCGGGCGGCGGCGGCGGTGATTCTGGATCGCCTGCTGGCCTGCCGGGCCAAGGAAGATTTGGAAACCGATTAACCGACGGTCCCGATCAGGGATCCACCCGTTGGGACGAACTCATCTGGGAGACGACCATGGAACCAATCAAGGAACTGGAAAGAGAACTGATCCGCCTCGACCTGCCGGCCTTTGCCGCGGGCGACACGGTCAAGGTGCACGTTAAAATCAAGGAAGGTGAAAAGGAGCGCATCCAGGTCTTCCAAGGCGTGGTCATCAGCAAGCGCAAGGGCGGGATCAACGCGTCTTTCACCGTCCGCAAGGTGTCCTACGGCATCGGGGTGGAGCGGATCTTTCCGCTGCACTCGCCGATCATCGACAAGATTGAGGTGGTTACCCGGGGGCGGGTGCGGCGCGCCAAGATCTACTACCTGCGCAACCTCCGGGGCAAGGCCGCCCGGATCCGCGAACGGCGTCTGAACTAGGGCGGATCATGACCGCGCCCGCCGACGCCGCCGCTCTCTGGAAGTTCGAACGCGGCGTTTACGACCGCGGGCACGACCGCATTGCCGGGGTCGACGAGGCCGGCCGGGGTCCCCTGGCCGGCCCGGTGGTTTCGGCCGCGGTGATTCTGGACCGCGACGCCCCCATCGACGGTCTGGCCGACTCCAAGACCCTCAGCCCCCGCAAGCGCGAAAGCCTCTTTGCGGAGATCTACGCCCGCGCCGTGGCCGTCGGGATCGGGATCGTGGATGCCATCGAGATCGACCGCGTCAACATCCTGCAGGCCTCCCTGCGGGCCATGGCCATGGCCGTCGCCAATCTCCGGCCCCGCCCGGACTGGCTCCTGATCGACGGCCCGTTCGGGATTCCGGCCGAACTGCCCCAAACACCCATCCCCAAGGGCGACGGGCTGAGCGCCTCCATTGCGGCGGCCTCGATCGTCGCCAAGGTCAGCCGGGACCATCTGATGGCCCGCTACCACGAAGACTACCCCCAGTACGGCTTCTCCCGCCACAAGGGCTACCCCACCCGGGCCCACCGCGACGCCCTGCGGCAGTTCGGCTGCTGCCCTATTCACAGACGCAGTTTCAACGGCGTTGGGCCCTTTTCCGGGGCGTTAACCCAACCCGGCTGGGGGCCATGAAGGCGGCCGCGAGGCCTCAGGCCGCCGGCCCCCGGCGGGAGGGCGCCCCATGCTGAACCCCCGCCAGCAGTACGGGCAGAAATCCGAAGCCCTTGCCGTCCGGCATTTGAAAAAGAGCGGCTACCGGATCCTGGAGCAGAATTACCGCACCCCCGCCGGCGAGATCGACATCATCGCCCAGGACGGCCAGACCCTGGTGTTTGTCGAGGTCAAGGCCCGGCGCACATACGGCTACGGGAGCCCCAAGCAGTCGGTCACCCCCCGCAAGCAGAAAAAAATATCCATGGCGGCCCTGTACTACCTCAAGACCCGCAAAGGGATGTCCTTGCGGGCCCGCTTCGACGTGGTGGCCATCACCACCGCCGGGCAGTCCGAGCGGATCGAGATCGTCAAAAATGCCTTCGAACTCGCCTACGAATGACCCCGACGAGCCCCTGCCGGCCGGGATGCTCTACGTTGTCGCAACCCCCATCGGCAACCTGGACGACATCACCATAAGGGCCCTCAAAACCCTCGCCGCGGTGGACCTCATCGCCGCCGAGGACACCCGCCACACCAAACGTCTGCTGGACCGCCACGCTCTCCCCGCCGGCCGCCTGATCTCCTGCCACGAGCACAACGAAGCGGAGCGGGTGGCGCAGTTGCTGGCCGCCCTGCGGGAGGGCAAGACGGTCGCCCTGGTCTCCGATGCCGGGACCCCCGGCGTCTCCGACCCCGGCTACCGGCTGGTGCAGGCGGCGCGGGCAGCAGGGTTTTCGGTGGTGCCGATTCCGGGGCCTTCGGCGGCCGTCACGGCCCTGAGCGCCGCCGGCCTGCCCACCGACGCCTTCCTCTTCGTGGGCTTTCCGCCCCGCAAACAGGGCGCCCTGAAGCGCGACCTGGCCGCTCTCGCCGCCCAGCGGGCCACCCTGATCTTCTACGAATCCCCGCGGCGGCTGCTCACGCTGCTGCAGGCCCTGCGGGACGCCCTGGGGGACCGCCGGGCGGTGCTGGCCCGCGAGCTGACCAAGATCCACGAGGAATTTGTCTGCGGCTGCCTTTCCGAAATTTCCCAGACCCTGGCCCAGCGCCCGGCGCTCAAGGGCGAGTGCACCCTGCTGGTGAGCGGCGCGGGCGCGGAGGCGGCCGCCCCGGCCATCGAGCAAATCCGCGAGGAGATCGAAGCGGGCCTAAGTGAGCCAAACGCAGGTATTGCGGCCCTATCCCAGGCCATCGCCAAGAAATACGGGCTTCCCCGGCGCAGCGTTTACGCCGAGGCCGTCAAGATCCAGGAGCGGTTGCGGTGTAAAAAGTGACCCGCCAAGGGGCATGGATGATGTCCTCTTAACTCCCAATCCACTTATGGAAAATGGTTATGGACTGCCCCAAAACCATATTTATAAATGAATGGACGTTATATATTGAAATAGTTAGAGAATACACCTCCGAGA
>JAJDNY010000141.1 GCA_022340425.1 Desulfobacteraceae bacterium
GTTCATCCCCACCGGTGGGGTGATGTAGCCGATCTGCATGTTTGCCAGAAAAATGATTCCCAGGTGCACGGGGTCGACCCCGTAGTTGACCGCCACCGGCAGGATCAAAGGCACCATGATCACAATCGCCGAAAAGATGTCGAGGATCGCCCCCAGCACCAGGAGCAGAAGGTTGAGCAGGATCAGAAAGACGATTTTGCCAGAGACGTGCGCCTGGATAAAGGCAAACAGTCGCATGGGAACCTGGGCGTCGATCAGGAAATTGGTGGACGCCAGCGAAACCCCGAGAATCAGCAGGATGCCCCCGACCATGATCATCGATTCGCGCATGATGCCGGGCAGCTGACGCAGCTTGATTTCCCGGTAGATGAAGACCTCCACCCCCAGCACATAGAGGGCGGTAACAGCGGCGGCCTCGGAAATGGCGAAAAAACCGCCGTATATCCCCCCCAGCACGAACAGCGGCAGGGGAATTTCCCAGGCCGCCTCGCGCAACGCCTCCCAGGCTTCCCTGCGGGAGACAGGCACCAGCGGTATCGGGTGGCGGCGGTTGACCCACACGCTCCAGGCGGAGAGCAATACGATCATCAGGCAGCCGGGCAGAATGCCCGCCAGAAAGAGGTCCCCTATGGCCAGATCGCGGCCCACATTCAGCTGCTGGGCGATGATGCCGTAGAGAATCAGCGGCAGCGAAGGCGGCAGGAGCAGCCCGAGACTGCCGGAGGTGGTCACCAGTCCCATGCTGAAGTGTTCACCGAAGCCGGCCTGCTTCAAAGCCGGGTAGAGCAGCGCCCCCAGGGCGACGATGGTCACCCCCGAGGCGCCGGTGAAGGCGGTGAAAAAAGCGCACGTGACGAAGGCCACCACCGCCAGCCCGCCGGGCATCCAGCCCAGCAGGGCGCGCGTCAGGCGCACCAGCCGCCGCGAGGTCTGGCTCTCCCCCAGCAGATAGCCGGCAAAGGTGAAAAGCGGCAGCGCCACCAGCGCCGGGGTGTCGGCCAGCCGGTAGAGCTCGATGGCAATCACCGACAGATCCACTCCCAGCGACCAGAAACCGGCCATGGCGACCGCCAGAATGACGGCAAACAGAGGCGCCCCAAGGAGCGCCAAAAGGATCAGGGCGAGGGCGAGGAAAAGTGCGGTCACGTTTCGGGCTTTACGCTGCGTCTCAGGTTGAGCGCGGTCAGGATCAGATACCGCAGGGCGATGACGGCAAAGGCCAAGGGGATGATGGCCGCGCACAGCCAGACGGGAACCCCTGCAAAAGCCAGACCGCCGAACTCCCACTCCGAGGCGACAAACTGGAAGCCGAACCAGGCCGCCACGGCGCAAATCGCTGCGGTGAAAAAGCCGACCAGGGCGTCCGCGCCCCGCTGGATCCGCTCGGGCAGGAATCGAGCGATGATGTCGATGCGGATGTGCTGGTTTTGGCGGGTCGCCACCATGGCGCCCAGCAGCCCGAGCCAGAGCACGAGGACCCGCACCAGCAAATCCCCCCAGAGGATCCCCCCCTCGAAGAGGTTGCGCAGGAGAATCTGGGCCACCGCCAAAGCGATCATGACTGTCAGCAGGCCGACCAGCACGGCGTCCTCCAGTCGCTGCAGCAGGCTGAGCGAACGTGTCAACCAGGCGCGCATGGGCCTCATCCGGGTTAGGGGTTTTGAGATCGGGCGGCCTTCAGTTGGCGTTCGAAGATGGCCATGAATTCCGGTGAGATGTTGCCGGCTTCGACGACTTCATGCATCGCGTCCGCGCCTATGGCGTGCCACTGGGCCAACTCCTGGGCGGAGGGGCGGATAAACTCAATCCCCTGCTTGCGCAAAGTTTCCATGGCGCTGACGTTGTCCTGTCGATTCTGCCGGTTGATCTCGCGGAAGACCCGGCCCATAACCTCGCGCGTGACCGCCTGGTCGCCCGGCGAGAGCTTGCGGAAATCCCGCGTGTTGACCCCCATCGTGCCGAAAATATAGAAAAGCGGCAGCTCCAGCAGGTAGCGCACCTGGGTATGCCACTGCAGGGCGACGGCGCCGATCGGCGGGGTGGCCACGGTGTTGATCAGACCGGTCTGGAGGCTGGCGCGCACGTCCGCCAGTGAGAGCGGAATCGGGGTAATCCCGAACTCCCGGACCGCCTTGAGGGTCGTCGGGTCATTGTCCGGTGCCCAGACCCGCTGCCGCGTGAGGTCGTCAAGGGTTCGCACCGGCTCACGGGACATGATATAGGCGAAGCCCCCTTCGGCGATTCCAAAGCAGACGATGCCGCCTTTTTCCAGCCCCGCCAGCAGCAGACCATCCATGTGGCTGCGGACGTGATCCACTTCCGCAAAGGATGTAAAGACCATGGGAAGGCCGTAGACCAGGCAGTCCTTGAAGAAATCATACAGGCTACCCGCCACCACCGCCCCCCCCTGCAGCTGGCCGATGCGCATCTTGCGCAGCACCGCCTTGTCGTCGCCCATGACGCCGCCGGGGTAATATCTGAACTGCACCCGCCCCTGCGTCAGGCGGGCCACCTCGAGGCCGCCCTCACGCATTTTTTCCATCCAGAACGAGCCCTCCGGTGAGAGGGTCGCGATTTTGAAAACCGTGGCCGCCGCGGACGGCGTCGTCAGGCCCAGGGTAAGGCCCAGCAGCCCGACCCAAACGATGTTCAGATATCCCTTCACCACAGTCCCCCGCTAATTCCTGGCGGCCCGGCGCCAAAAAGAGTCAGAAATAATCGTCCCCGCTGTCCAGCAATTCCCGGGCCTGCTGCTGGGCGACAACATTCAGCAGCGTGTGGCCTGGGGCCTTGGGAGAAGCGTCCAATACTTCTTGCAGCAGCCGGTCATGCAGGTCGCGGTCGAACACCAGCCGGCTGTAGTGCTTGGCGAAACTGACCTTGGCCATGAGATTGCGGCCGTTTGACAGGGCGATGGCGCGCTCGAAATGGGCGCGGCCCTTCTCCGGCTCGCCCCCCATCGCCGGGGGCAGCAGGGTCGCCAGGACCCCCAGATAAAGGTGCGCCCCCCCCTCCTGATGGCCTTCGTCCAGCGCCACCACCCGCTGCATCAGGGCTTCCACCCGTGAAATCTGGGCGATCGCATCCCAGTCCCGCTGGCGGGCCTGAATCCACCCCGCCCAGGCGGCCCCCAGATCGTAGAGCAGCGGCGCGTCCTTTTTTTGCGCCGCCCCGATGGCGCGGTTGAAGCCGTCGAAATCAAGCGCCTCCAGATCGCACCACTCCCGACGGCGGCTGCAGGCCGCCTGCAGGGCGTAGGCCCTGGCCTTAGCGGTCATTTTTTGGGCGCGCTGTTCATCATCCACGTAAATGCCGGCATAGGCGCTGTAAAGGGTTGCGCCGGCCTGCAGCAGCCGGGTATTGTGCGGGTTGCCGTGTATCAGGCCGTCCACCATCAGCAGATAGGCCGGCCCGCCGGCCTCCACAGTTTCCAAATCGTCGGCGTCTGTAATGGCATAGGCCAGATCGTCGGAAAGATCGGCTGCCGCATTTGACAGCAGGGCCGCGCAGCCGCAAAGGCCCATCGCCCAAAAGACCAGCAGCAGCCCTATGATCACCTGGCGACACAGAGCGTCGGCGGCTACGGCGGGCGCAGACCTGCCGGCGGTATCGTCTTGAACCATTGTAGTCATCAGCATTCCGCAGGAGAAGGGGCCCCGTGCCGGGCCTTCCGGTCGGGTTTCGGGCTTCAGGGGGGACCCGGGTATCCGCAGGCGAAACCGCAGGGCAATGGCAAGCCCCGGCGGCGGGTGAAAATCCCAGGGATTTAAAGCTGTCAGCGGGAGTGCAGGTCCATGGACCTGTATTCAATTAGTGAAAAGGGGTTGTGCTGTCAAGCGCTAATCACAGGCCGCAGGGGCGGTCTGAAGGGATCCGCAGCGAATAATCCCACCCCCCGGCGCGCCGAGCCTTCGTTAACGGCAGGCCGGAGGCACCTGTTTTCAGGAAGCATTGCGCAATGCAAGGTCGGCCGCAGCCGGTGACGGCGCACCCAGGATGGCTTCGAGTTTCTGGGAGAGCGCCTGAAGATTGAAAGGCTTCTGGATAAATCCACTGCACCCGTTTTCCAGCAGGGCCGCCGCTTTGCCTTTCAGGCTGTAGCCGCTTGCCAGCAGCACCTTGACGTCCGGGGCGATCCCTTTCAAACGGTGGAAAATCTGAGCCCCGTCCATGTCGGGAATGATCATGTCCAGGATCACCAGGTCGATCCGCTCCCGCTGCTCAGTGAAAAGCGACAGCGCCTCGGATCCCGAACGGGCCGTGAGGACCGTGTAGTTGAGCAGCTTCAGCATGCCGGAAGCGACCTCGACAATCACCTCCTCGTCATCCACCAGCAGCACCGTGCCGCTGCCCTTGACGGTCTCCGGTTCGGGTTTACAGGCTACCACCTGCCGCCCGGACGCGGGCAGATAAAGGGTGAAGGTCGTGCCCTGCCCCACCGCCGATTGGACGTCGATATAGCCACGGTGACCCTTGACGATACCGTAGACCGAGGCCAGGCCGAGCCCGGTGCCGCGCCCCAGGTCTTTGGTGGTGAAAAACGGTTCAAAGATCCGCTCCTGGATCTGGGCGTCCATGCCGACACCGGTATCCGTCACGCTGAGCAGGACGTAGGCGCCCGGCCGCGGTTTGTAGACTTTGCTGCGTATCTGCCCTTCGGTGACGTTGGCGGTTTTCAGAATCAGCTGGCCCCCCTGGGGCATGGCCTGCCAGGCGTTGACGAAAAGGTTCATCAAGACCTGTTCCAGCTGACCCTGATCGGCGTCGACCGGCCGCAGATCGGCAGCCATGCACGATTCCACGCGAATCTCATGTTTGTTGCGGAAAAAGAGGGCCGCCATCTCAGTCACCAGGCCGTTGAGGTCCAGGGGGTGACGATCGGTGTGACCGTTGCGGGCGTAACCCAGCAATTGGGAAGTCAACTTGGCGCCGCTTTGAACCAGCTTTTCGATGCTTTTGAGTTTTTCATAATGGGCCGTGCCGCAATCAATGCTCATCAGCATCAGGGAGACATTGCCCTGGACCCCCATCAAAAGGTTGTTGAAATCGTGGGCCAGGCCTCCGGCCAAGGTCCCGACCGCCTCCATCTTGCGTGCCTGTTCCAGCTGGCGTTCTATTCGCTTGCGATCGGTGACATCCTTGAGAATGACCACCAGCGACCCGCCAGCAGGGGAGGAAACCGGGATGATCTCCAGGCTCACCAACCGCCCCTGGAGGGTCAGCGGGCTGTTTTCGGGGCTTTGGACCGCCCCCTGGCTGCAGCGCGCCAAAAGGGCGGTGATCCGGGAGCGGTCCTCGCCGACGAAAAGATCGGCCAGACGCCTCCCCAGCAGGCGCTCCTCGCTGCCATCGACGATCCTCAAGACCGCTGGATTGGCCGCTACGATGCGGGCATCACCATTCAGCTCCAGGATCCCCTCGGACATGTTGCGCAGGATAATCTCGAAATGGCGCCGTGAATCCAGCAGTTCATGGGTGATTTCACGCCGCACCACATCCTCGCGGCCCCAGATGCGCTCGCTCAGCGCCGCCACCCGACCGTCTTCGATCAGGCGCATCACCTCCAGGACATGCGCCGCCAGCTTGTCGAAAGGCCCCTTGGCAATGCACGCGTCGGCTCCCAGGCTGCGGCAGTCGAGGTTCTCCTCGGCTGCCACCGCCGAGAGAATCACGACAACGCTGTTTTCCAGCGCCGGCATGCTGCGGATCACGCGACAGAGCTGTTTGCCGCTGATGTGGGGCATCACCAGGTCCAGAAAGACAACATCCGGTCGGAACTCCTCCAAAAACTCCAGGGCGGACAGGCCGTCCTGGGCGGTCACCACCCGGTGGCCCTGACGGGTCAACAGATTCGCCATGAATTTCAGAAGCATCGGATGATTGTCAACGACCAAAATGTTTTTCATCGGGCACATTCTTCCAAGCCGCATTGCGGCGGGAAATTGGGGGGGGATGGGGTGCAGCCCGCCGGCTGAGCCGATTCCAGGGGAATCACGCTGACGCGGTTGCGCCCCTGGGCCTTGGCCAGATAGAGGCCGCTGTCGGCTTGACGCACCAGATTTTCGAGGCTGATCAGGGCATCCGGGGTTTGCGGCCCGAAACCGGTGACACCCATGCTGACGGTAATTCGAATGCGCACGGCCCCCGCTTGGACCTCCCGCTCGGAAATGGTTTTCAGCAGGCGTTTGGCCATGCAAGCGGCCCCCGCCAGATCGGTTTCCGGCAGGACAATCAAGAATTCTTCGCCGCCGTAGCGGGCCACCCAGTCCACCTGATCGCGGATGGAGCGCTGAACCCGTTTGACGAAGGCCGTCAGGACCTGATCGCCGACCGGGTGTCCGTGGGTGTCGTTGACGCGCTTGAAGTGATCTAGGTCGCAGATTGCTAAGGAAAGGCAATGCCCGAAACGGCGCGCCCGCAGGATTTCCTGGGGCAGGCGCTCATTCAGGTAGCCGCGGTTGTAGCATCCGGTCAGCGGGTCGGTCTTGGAGAGTTTGCGAATAGCCTCGCAGGCGAGCTTGAGGGAACGCTCCTGCTCCAGAAAACGCCGCCCGGTCTTGAGGCGGGCGAAGAGTTCGGCGGTGATAAACGGTTTGATCAGGTAATCGTCGGCGCCGGCCTCCAGCCCTTTGATCATATCGGACTTGTCGTCCCGGGCGGTCAAAAGTACCACGAAGACGTAGCCTGGACGGGACCCGCCGCGGATCCAGCGGCACAGTTCGAGGCCGTCCAGCTCGGGCATCATCCAGTCCGTCAGAACGAACGGGAAATAGCGTTTTTCCAGGATTTCGAGTGCCTGACGACCGTTTTCGACCGCCACGACCTCGTAGCCGGCCTTGGTCAAGGTCTTCACCAGACGCAGGCGCGACACCGGCTGGTCTTCCACCACCAGGACCGGAAAATGGGACGACGGCGACTCGGTTTGCTCAAGTGGACTGCTCACCAACAACTCCTTTTGCTTCATCTTCTGGCTGATAGGTATCGGCCCGGGTCGCGGATTCCTTTAGACGGGCCGGGGCTGTGGACCGCAGCGCCACAGGCGCGGGCGGCGGTGGCAAAGCCTTTTGATTCGAAAGGTTTTAGGAAATGTGATCTATGCGCCATTTCCCTGTTTTCTCGGCGCTCTCTGCGTCTGGAGCGCAGCGGGCGGTGCAAACCATAGGAGAAAGGAAGGCTGAACCGGCTGAAAATGCCGCGGCGGCCGTGGCTTTGACGGAGGGTTGGCGAGCGCCTGGAAAACAGGACAACCCCCGCGGCTGCCTGAGCAAGGCGGCCGCGGGGCGTCAAAAGTCGGGGGCTACTGAGCGAAAACCTTCTGCAGCAAATCCCTCACAAGGGCTGCGGGATCCTGCCGGATGCGGGCTTCCACCTGGGCCAGCCCATGGCGGGACCGATCGGTGACGCAGCGGTCGAGATCGAAGCCCAGGGGATCGGTGAAGGGAAAGCGTTGGATCAGGATGCCTCCGCCGCCTGCCAGTTGCGCCAGGCCAGGCGGGCCTCCCGGGTGAGCGCCTCCCCGGAGCGGTAGCGGGGTGAAAAATGGAAAAAGGTCACCTGCCGGGCCCCCGCCCGCCCGGCGATTTCGCCGGCCTGGCGGGCGGTCAGGTGAAATTTTTCACGGGCTTTCAGCCGCTCCGCGTCCAAAAAGGCCGCCTCGATAAACAGATGATCGGCCCCTGTCGCCAGGGCCAGGATCTTTTCGATATTCCCAGGGCTGTAGACCGCATCGGCAACGTAGGCGATTTTCTGCCCGGGGGAGTTCACCGCGATTTCGGCGGCAAGAACCCCCAGGGCAAACAGCCGCGGGCGCCCCCCGGCAAACCGGGAGGGAACCTCGAAGACCGAGGCCAGATCCTGCCGGCAAAAAAGCGCCTTTTTGAAACCCTGGAGCCAATCCCCCGGGGTCAGCCCCAGGGCCTCCAGCCGGTCCCGGCGGATGTTGATGTGGAATTGTTCCTGGAGGGCAAAGGCCAGCGATGGAATGCGATGATCCAGGGCCGCTGCGGTGACGGTCAGCCCCGGTTCCATCAGCAACGTGCCGTCAAAAGGGCTGCGCTCGGCCACCGGGCCCGGGCGGAAACCGTCCTGCACCCGGTAACGGCGTGTCAGCAGCGCCTGGGGATGGACCTCGCTGACCTCCAGGACAAACCGGTTGGTGTAATGACCGACCAGATTCCAGGTGTAGCCGGAGAGTTTACCCTCCACATTGGCCAAAAATCCGGGCGGACCGAAGAGGCAGAGGTGTTTTTCGCGACCGAGAAACAGCCGCAGGAGATGGTCAAAGCCAATGAAGTGGTCCATGTGGGTGTGGGATACGAAGGCGTGGCTGATCTTGAGGGCCTCGCGCGGGGCGAGGGCGTGAAGGTCCCCCAGATCGAAGAGGAAGGCGCGCTTTTGGAGCAGAAAGGGGATAAAGAGGGCTGGATCGTCGAAGGGGCCGTTGACCAGCCGGGGGTGAAATGAGGGGCGCATGCACTCAGGGGAGGTGTTTGCTCACCTGATGATGAATGCAGGCGTAGATCTCATCGTCGGAACCGTAGATGTCCACAATGTCTTTGTCGTTGATCAATTTTTCGATGACAAAGGCCGTCACGTAGAGGCTGACCACGTGGGGCTGCGCCACCAGGCGGCGGAAAGGCGCGATCTGGTAATCGATGTCGAAGTCATCCGCGTTGGTGAGGGTTTCGAGACATTTGTGGATGCGTTCCTGAAGGCTGTTTTTGTTGTGGGTTTCCACCAGCTCGTTTTCCACCAGCTTACTGGCGATGCCGTTGGCCAATTGATCGATGCAGTCCCGCACGCTTTGAATCGCCCGCCGGCGGGCAAACTCCTTTGAGGACTCGATCTTGGATAGGATGCTGGATTCTCGGGTGCTGGGTCGAAAAACTTTCGCCATTGCTGATTCCCTTCTGTGCCGCCGCGCCGACGCCCGGGTTTCAAGAGGCGCCGCCCCTTGCAAAGGGGTTGTCTGGAAGCCCCCACAAAAGATAATTTTTGTTTTATTGACAGAGAGTTATGGAATTACTTGACCACCTTTCCGGGCATAATAATGGCAGGAATTTCCGATTGCAAGCAAAATGTTCAGATCTCCTCAATTAACAACTGCAGGGTGCGGCTGCCGTTCCAGCGGTTCCAGCGCAGCCGGTAGGCCATTCGCGGGAAAAAATCGGGTTGGCGCTGCTGCGGATCGATGTTGAACTGGATCGCCGCCAGCCGGCTGCCCGCCTCAGGGCCGGACTGCTGCAGCACCATCCGGCGATGGCGCCGGCCGACGATTTGACTGGACTTGACGACCACATCCCGCGCCATGAAAAGGGGTTCCAGGTTGCCGACGCCAAAAGGCTTTAAGATCTCGAGACCGTCGATCAGGGCCTCCGTGACGGCGTTCAGGGGCAATTCACAGTCCAGCTGCACCTGCGGCCGGAGCAGGTCGCAGTCGGTGGTCGCGGTCACGACGCTTTCCAGGGCCTGGGCAAATCGGTCGATATTGCAGCTTTTGAGGCTCAGGCCCGCCGCCAGGGCATGCCCGCCGAAGGTCTCCAGGTGAGCCTGGCAGGTGGCCAAACCCTCGGCCAGGTCAACTCCCGGCAGGCTGCGGGCGGACCCCTTGGCGAGACCGTCGCGCACCGACAGCACCACCGCGGGCATGCAGAAGCGCCGGACCAGGCGCGCGGCCACGATCCCCAGGACACCCTCGGGCCAGCCGTTGCCGTGCACGATTAGGGTTCGCCGCGAGAGGGCGGCGGGGTCGGTTTCCAGGCGCCGCAGAATTTCTTCAAAAACCTGGCTTTCAATCTGCTGCCGACTGCTGTTCAGATTGTTCAGGGTTTCGGCCAGGCGCCGGGCATCCTCCGCCCCGTCGGCGCACAGCAGGGACACCGCCTGGCGGGCGTGAGCCATGCGGCCGGCGGCGTTCAGGCGGGGGGCCAGCTTGAAGGCCAGGTCCTCGGCCTCCAGCCTGCCGGCATCCCGGCTGCAGCTCTCCACCAGGGCGTGCAGGCCCAACCTGCGACCGTGGTTGATCATCTCCAGGCCGGCGCGGGTGAGCACCCGGTTTTCGCCCTGCAGGGGCACCACGTCGGCCACGGTGCCGAGCGCCACCAGGTCGCAGGCCGTTTTCAGGTTGGGTTCCGGGCGGCCCTGCCAGTGTCCCTGCGCCCGCAGCCGCTGGCGCAAGGCCGCGGCCAGGTAGAAGGCAACGCCCACACCGGAGAGATGCTCCAGGCCCGCGCCGCAGTCCTGCCGTTTGGGATTCACGAACGCATCCGCCTCGGGGTAAGGCGGCGCAACGCTGTGGTGGTCGGTGATCACCACGCCGATACCGCAGCTTCTGGCGGCCTGCACCGCGGCATGACTGCCGGAGCCGCAGTCGACGGTGACGATCAGCCCAATGTCACGGCCGCGGGCATACTCCGTCACGTGAGCCGGCTGCAGCCCGTAGCCTTCGCGAACCCGGTGGGGAATGTAGTAGGTCGCCTCGGCTCCGGCCTGTGTCAGGAACTCCAGCAGCATGACCGTGGCGGTCACACCGTCCACATCGTAGTCGCCGAAGACCAGAATCCGCTGCCCCTGGTGGATGGCCTGGACGATGCGCTCCACCGCCGCGGACATCCCGGCCAGGCTGTGGGGGGGGCGCAGTTGATCCAGGCCGGAATTCAAAAAGCGGTGCACCGCCTCCTCGCTTTCCAGACGGCGGTTGACCAGAATGGTGGCGATGATCGGGTCAAGATCGAAGGCCGCGGCGATACGGTCGACCGCCCGGGGCTCGGCTGACAAAACGCTCCAGTGCTTTTCCATGCCCCGGTCATAGCCGATTCCAGGATGGGGGACAACCCCGATTTTGACGGCCGCCGCCTCCCCCTGGTTTCCCCGCCAGGGGCCACGTTCTTTGGGCGCAGTCCCCGTAAAATACGGATTTTTGATTGAAATCTCTCGAAGGATGGTGATAGTTTTAAAAGATTGAAGGAATGAGAAACCAAATGACGCCGCTTGAGACCACCACCCGAATCTTGCGAATCGATCGCCGCAACATCGCCTTTCTGAAATTTGTGCTGGAAGCCTATGAGGGCATCGCCGTTCTCACCACCCTGGAGCGGGACTCGGGCACGGTTCGGCTGGCGATCGCGCCGGGCTGCGAGGGGGAGGTGGCGGCGGTTTTAAACGACCTGTCCCCGACGATCCGGATGGAGCCGCGCGAAACCCCCGCCGGCGCCCATGGAAGCGTGGAGCGGTCTTTTGCCCAACCCAAACGAACCCGATGAAAACCAAGAGCCTCTACATCCACACCATCGGCTGTCAGATGAACGTCTACGATGCCGAAAAAATGGCCGCCGGCCTGCAAGCCCTGCATTACCTTCCGGCGGCGTCGGCCGAAGAAGCCGACCTGATCCTCTTGAACACCTGCGCCATCCGCGAGAAGGCCGAGCAGAAGGTCTTCAGCTACCTGGGCCGCCTGGCCCCCCTCAAAAGCTGCAATCCCCGCCTGATCGTCGCCGTGGGCGGCTGTGTGGCCCAGCAGGAGGGCCGCCGCATCCTGGAGCGGATGCCCCACGTGGACCTGGTTTTCGGGACCCACGCCATCGGACGGCTGCCGGCCCTGGTGGACAAAATCGAGCGGGAGCGCTGCCGCCTGGCAGACGTCGCCATGACCGCGGACTTCATGGAGACCGACCCAGGCACCGCCACGGTGATCCCCGGGGGTGTGACGCGGTTTGTCACCATCATGCAGGGCTGCGATAATTACTGCACTTACTGCGTGGTTCCCTACGTCCGGGGGCGTGAGGCCAGCCGGGCGCCGGAGCGGATCGTCGCCGAGATCGAAGCCCTGGTCGCCGCCGGCGTGCGCGAGGTGACCCTCCTCGGACAAAATGTCAACAGCTACGGGCTGAAGGAGGGCCTGTGCCCGTTTGGCGAGCTGCTGGCACGGGTCGACGCCGTCCCCGGGCTGGCGCGAATCCGGTTTACGACCTCACACCCCAAGGACCTTTCCGAACCCCTGATCCAGGCCTTCGGTCGCCTGCCGAAACTCTGCAACCACATTCATCTGCCGGTCCAATCCGGTGCCGATCGGGTCCTCAAAAAAATGAACCGCCGCTACACCCGCGCCGAGTATCTCGACAAAGTGCAGCGCCTGCGGCAGATCCGGCCGGACATCGCCATCACCTCGGATTTCATCGTGGGCTTTCCCGGGGAGACCGCCGCCGATTTCGACCAGACCCTTGATCTGATCCGCCAGGTGGATTTCGACGGGGGCTTCGCCTTCATGTATTCGGATCGCCGCACGGCGCCGGCCGCCCGTTTTGCCGACAAGGTGCCGACGGCCGAAAAAAAACGGCGCCTGCAGGCCCTTCTGGCCCTTCAAGACCTGAACAGCAGCCGCAAAAACCAGTCCCTGATCGGCACCGTCCAGCGCATCCTGGTGGATGACGCCGCTCAAAAGCCGGGTGACGGCCCCCCTGGACCCCAGTGGGTGGGCCGCACCACCACCAACAGGATCGTCCACTTTTCCGCCGCCGACGGCCCAGCCGGCCTGGCGCCCATTTACCCCGGTCTGCTGCTCGACGTCCGGATCGAAAACGCCTTTGCACACTCGCTCAGAGGCCGCCCCCTGGAATGCCAAGCGCCCGCCGCCGGCGCAAAAGGAGAACAGAGCCATGCTGCATAAAGCCACCATCGCGGGTCTGACCATGGACCCGAACTCCAACACCCCGATCATCATCCTCAAGGTCGATGAGAGCGACAAGGCCGTACCCATCTGGATCGGTCTACTGGAAGCCACGGCGATTGCCTCAGCGCTTCAGAACATCGAATTTGAACGCCCCATGACCCATGACCTGCTCAAAAACCTGCTGCAAAAACTCAACTGCCAGGTCACCCGCGTGGAGGTCTGCGACCTGCGCGACAACACCTTCTACGCCAAAATCCACTACGTCACCGATGCGCAGACCTTCAGCATCGACTCGCGGCCGAGCGACGCCATCGCCATCGCCCTGCGCTTTCAGGCCCCCATTTTCGTGGACGACCGGGTGATTGAAAAATCGGCCACCGAAAGCGAGGGTGGCGAGCCCCTGGATAAAAGCGAGGAGGGGCAAAAGTGGGCCGATTATCTCAAAAACCTCTCCCCCGAGCATTTCGGCAAGTACAAGGTCTGAGGGTCCTTGGCAGATGAAGGTAATCCTGTTGATGGCCCAAACCCTGGACGGCAAGATCGGCCGCAACTCCGGCCATTTCCCCGATTGGACCGGCAAGGAGGACAAGCGCCTCTTTGTCCGCATCACCAAGGCCGCCGGCGTGCTGATCATGGGCTCCAAAACCTACGACACCATCGGCAGCCCCCTGCCCGGACGCAAGAATGTGGTGCTCACCCGCGACCCAAACCGCAAGTCCGATTCCCCCGAGCTGGTCTATACCGCCAAGCCCCCCCGCGAGGTGCTGGCCGATCTGCAAGCCGAAGGCTACACCACGGCGATTCTGGCCGGCGGCACTGTGATCAACACCGTGTTCGCCCGCGAAGGTCTGATCGACGAGATCATGTTAACCATCTGCCCCCTTTTTTTCGGCAGCGGCATCGCCCTTTTTTCCGGTGAGGTCCCCCTCAAGCTGCGCCTGCTCTCCGCCGAGATCCTGGGCAGCGACGCGATTTTGGCCCACTACGCGGTTGTACGATAGCGCCGGTCTCTGGCGATCTGCAGCCGCGGCGCGCACCCGAACCCCTTCGGACAAGCCTTTACCGCGGGCGGGATGCCCGCAAACCCAAAATACCAAAGCACATGGACCGCTAAAAAGAAAAAATCAGACAGTTTCGTAAAAAAGCCAAGTTTAAGGCGCGCAAATCTCAGCGGCGTGAGGCGTACTTATGTACGCCGCAGCGATTTCGAGATGCAGCGCAACGCGGAAATTGGGTTTTTTACGGAACTGTCCAAGCAGGAGACCCCCCGTCATGCTGATGACCACCGCACGCCAAGCCCTCGTCCACTACGGCCAACAACTTCTCACCAGCGGATTGACCACCGGCACCGGTGGCAACCTGAGCCTTTGCGAGCCGCAACAGTCGCGGGTGGCCATCACCCCCAGCGGCATCGCTTACGACCGCATGGTCCCCGAGGATATCGTGATTGTGGATCTGGCCGGAGAGGTGATCGAAGGCCACCGCACGCCCTCCAGTGAAGCGGGTTTTCACATCGCCCTCTACCGCAAACGGGCTGACGTGCGCGCCGTGGTACACACCCATTCGGTCTACGCCACCACCCTGGCCTGCCTGCACTGGGAAATCCCGGCAGTCCACTACCTGGTCGGGTTTTCAGGCCTCAAGGTGCCCCTGGCGCCGTATGCCACCTTTGGCAGCCGGGAACTGGCCGACAACCTGGCCGAGACCATCGCCGATTTCAACGCCGTTTTGATGGCCAACCACGGGCTGGTGACGGTGGGCGCGGACCTCCCCCAGGCTTTTGCGACCGCCGAGGAGATCGAATTCGTGGCGCGCCTTTACTACCAGACCCGTTTGGCGGGGGCCCCCAAAATTCTGCCGGAGGAGGAAATGGGGCGGGTGCTCAAAAAATTTGAAACTTACGGCCAGCGGCCCCCCGGTGGAGACACCGGCGCCGGGTAGGCTGAAAAGGTTTAACCACCCGGGGCGCAGAGCCGATGGAAACAGCAAGTGACATGCAGCCTCCGAGCAGCACGCGTTACGGGAGGCTCCCCGGCGGCCGGTGATGCCGCCTCTTGTTGAAACCAGGATCGCACCAAGCCGGAAACCGACTGCGCCCATGATTGAAACACTTTTCAACACCTTCCGGGGGCGGAAGAAGAGCCTGCACACCGCCCCCGAGCTGACCCTCCGGGAAGTCTGGGACGATTTCGACACCCCCCCCACCCGCAAGTCCGGGAAATACCACCGGCTGTTCCAGCAACACATCCACTCCTTCGATGCGAAATCCCAGGCGGGCATTTTAAGCGACCTGCTGACCATCGAGCAGTGCTCCCAGCAGGCGGACGACGCGCTGGGGTTCATTCGCGAAAAAATCATGGACCTCACGGACAAAAAGCTGCGCGCCGAGCATCTGGAACTTCTCCAGCAGCGGCTTGAGCGCTGTGCGCCGGGCACCTGCGACCCGGTACCGCCCGACGACTCCCTGTTCAAAGCCGCGGCCGTTTGCACCATCCAGATCGCCGTCCTGCGCCGGTTTTGCATCCGCAAATACGGTGACGGCGGCGCCCGGGGCTGGTTTGCCGGGTATCAGCAGGTCTCCCGGTTTTTTCACCAGCACATGTTCAGCGGCCCGCGGGGGAGCGCAGCGCCCCTTGAGCTGATCTTTGAAGGGCGGCCAGTGAAGCCCCGCAAGGAAGATTTCCACCGACTTAGATCCCTCCTGCAGCGGGCCTACGTGGGGCAGCAGTTTGCGCTGGAAATCATGGGCGCTGCGCCCGAAAGGGCGGCTTCGCTGGTCACGGCACTTCCCCAGACAAGATGACCCACCCCTTTGCCGGCCCCCCTCGGGGCTGCGCCCCCGCTTCCAAAGCCCCCGGATCGCCAAATAGGCCGCCCCTGAAGGGCGCCAAAAACGGGTTGTAAATTCGCCTCGATTCCGATAGGCAGAGTTCTTTCGCGAGCTGCTAAAAGCGCCCCGCAGATGGCATCCGGGGACTGTTTAGGATAACCCGGCAAACAGCCCCCTTGCAGTGACGATGGATCCAAGCAAACGCTCATGGCGTGCCCAAAGCCCCTTCGAATCGGCCTGATCAGTTACCGCAGCAACCCCCACTGCGGCGGCCAAGGGGTCTATGTCAAAAACCTGAGCCGGGCGCTGACCGACCTGGGGCACAACGTGACGGTTATTTCAGGCCCCCCCGAGCTTGCCTTGGACGCCGACATTCCGCTGCAGCGTCTGCCTTGCCTGGACCTCTACAACCCTGAAAACCCGTTCCGTGTTCCTTCCCTGCGGGAACTGGCCGACCCGGTCAATCTGATCGAGTGGATCGGCGTCGCCACCACCGGATTTCCCGAACCTTTCACCTTCGGGTTGCGGGCCTATCGATTTTTGCGACGGCGGCTGGGGGACTTCGACGTGATCCACGACAACCAGAGCCTGTCCTACGGCATCTCCCTGATCGCCCGGCGGGTGCCGACGGTGGTTACCATCCACCACCCCATCAGCGTCGATCGCGCGGTGGCGATCCATTCGGCGCAGAGCTTCCCCCAAAAGCTCAAAAGCCTGCGCTGGCACTCATTCATCGGTATGCAGCGGCGGGTGGCGCCCCGGTTTGCCCGCATCATCACCGTCTCCCGCCACTCCCGGCGGGATATCGCCCGCGAATTCAAGGTGCCCGCCGACCGTTTCCGGGTGATCCCAAACGGCATCAGCACCCGCCAATTTCACCCCCTGCCCGGCGTGGAGCGCGCGCCAAACCGGCTCATCGTCACCAACAGTGCGGACATCCCGCTCAAAGGTCTCCGTTTTCTTTTGGAGGCGGTCGCCGCCATCGCCCCAAAGCACCCCATCCGCTTGGTGGTGGTCGGCACGCCGAACGAGAACGGCACCGTCGCAGAATTGATCCGGCGGCTGGGGATTGCCGAGCGGGTCCACTTCACCGGCCGCATCGCGGACGCCGAGTATGTCCGCCAATATGCCCGCGCCACCCTGGCCGTGGTGCCGTCGGTCTACGAGGGTTTCGGTTTGCCGGTCGGGGAAGCCATGGCCTGCGGGGTCCCGGTGATCAGCACGACCGGGGGGGGGCTACCGGAGGTGGTGGGGGATGCCGGCATCCTGGTGCCCCCGGCCGACCCGCTGGCCCTCGCCCAGGCCATCACCGCCCTGCTGAAGGACCCCCGGCGCGCCCGCGCCCTGGGGGAGGCGGGCTACCGCCGGGTTCAGGCGGTTTTCACCTGGGAGCGCGCCGCCGCCCAGACGGCGGCGGTTTACCGGGAGGTAATCGATGCTCACGGTCGACTTTGAGCGCCTGGACATCCGGCCCGGCCACCGCATCCTCGATATCGGCTGCGGCAGCGGCCGCCACACCGCTGCGGCCGCAGCTTATCCCGGCATCACGGTAATAGGCGTCGACCGCAGCCCGTCAGCGATCCGGGAGGCCGCTAAACGGCTCTTCTATCACCAAGGGATCGGCCTATGCCGTGGGCGCTGGCAGACGCTTGCAGCCGACATCGGCGCCCTGCCCTTCGGCGACGCCTGCTTCGACCTGGTGATCTGCTCCGAAGTCCTGGAGCACATGCCCGACGACCAGGCCGCGGTCGCTGAAATCGCGCGGGTCCTCAAGCCGGGCATGAACCTCGTGGTCAGCGTGCCGCGCTGCTACCCCGAGGCGCTCTGCTGGACCCTGTCCAGGGAATACCGCAGCGCCAAAGGCGGGCATCTGCGCATCTACCGTTCCGGGGCGCTTCGCCGGCTGCTGACAAAGGCCGGCCTGACGCTCTGGGCGCGGCACTGGGCCCACAGCCTGCACACGCCCTACTGGTGGTTGAAGTGTCTGGTGGGACCCGGCCGGACCGATGTGGTGGCAGTCAACGGCTACCACCGCCTGCTGGTCTGGGACCTGATGCGAAAACCGCGGCTCAGCCGACTGCTGGAGCGGCTGCTGAACCCCGTGCTGGGAAAAAGCCTGGTGCTCTATCTCAAAAAAAGCCTCCCCGCCCCTGACCCGGCCGGCCCCGCTGCGCTTGAAGCCGCACGCCTCGATTTCCGATAGCGACAACACCCGACCGGCCTTCGGCTAATCTTTGGGGTTGAAACCCGGTGGATGATGGCTTAAATTTAAATTTGTTGTTTTTATCTTGAGATAAAAGGAGTTTTCCCATCCTCCAATGAACGCCACCCAAATCCACCAACACCCTGATAATCTGATGGCCCTGGCGCCTTTTCTGCGCATCAACGACCCCATCGCAGGCAGACCCCCCAGCCGCAAACAACGCCATGGCCGCGCCCTTGCGGTGCTTCGCGACAGCCAGGCCGCCGGCACCCTGACAGCCCTGGCGCAGGCCCTGGTCCGTTTTTCGGGGATCGTCCGTTTTCTGCCCGAGCGCTACAACCGTTTTCAGCCGATGGTGCACGAGGGCCTGGTGTTTTTGCTGGCAGGCCTGCCGCTGGAGCGTTTGGCCGAGAAGATCGTCGACCAGTTGATCCTGCCCCTGGATGCTCTTCCGGCCCAACGCCTGCTGGCCCTGGTGCGGGACATGCCCACCCTCCAGAAGCTCGGCCAGGTGATCGGCCGCACGCCGGGGCTGCCCCAGGATTTCAGGGACGCCCTGACGGAGCTTGAAAACAACGTGCGCACCCTGGACTACCACCATCTGCAGGACGGACTGGATTCAGAGCGGACCGCCATGCTGCCGCAGTACACGATCACCCCCGAAAACCGCATCCTGGCCGAAGCCACGGTCTGTGCCGTGGTGCCCGCCACGGTCGCCGACCACCCCAACGATCGCCGCTGGCGGGCGGTGCTGAAAATGGTCAAGCCGGCCATCCGAAGGCACCTGCCGGCCGAACTGGCCCTCTGGAGCCGGTTGGGGGACCATCTCGACGGCCAGCGCGAGCGCTGGGGGCTGGGAGAGTTTCAGTTCAAGAAAACCATCGACCAGACCCGTCACCTGCTGGAAAACGAGACCGATCTGCCCGCCGAACAGGCCAACCTGGATGCCGCGCGGACCTACTATGCCGGCAACGACGCGGTGGCCCTGCCGGAAAGGCTGCCTGTCTCGACCCCCGAGATGACGGCCATGAGCCGCCTGGACGGGCGCAAGATCACCGAGGTGGGCCACCTCTCGCAGCAGCAGCGGCGGCGGCTGGCCGCCACCCTGGCGCGGGTCTGTATTCTGCGGCCGGTTCAGGACCTTCGCCCCGAGGCGATTTTCCACGGCGACCCGCACGCCGGCAACATCGCCTACACCTATGAGGGCGAAAGGCCCCGCATCATCCTCTACGACTGGGCCATGACCGGCCGCCTGGAGCGCCTGGAGCGATTCGGCCTGCTGCTGCTGGGGGCAGGGCTGCTGACCCGCAACCACACCATCGCGATGCTGGCGGTCGACCTCCTCTCCGCCGGCCAGGCCACCGCCCGGGGCGGCACCACCGAGGCCGTGCGCGCCCTGCTGGATGAAGCCCTCTGCCGCCGGGGGCCGGCCTTCGCCGGCATCCTGAGCGCCATCGAGCACCTCTTTGACCGCATGAGCCGCCTGGGAATCGTGTTTTCCCCGGACCTGTTGATGTTCCAAAAGGCCATGGTGACCCTCAAGGGCGTCCTGGCGGACATCGACCCCAGTTTCAATCGCGACGACCACCTGATCTCGGCCGCCGTCGTCGGCTTCATCAACGACTTTGTCCGCTTCCGCCTACAGAAGCTGCTGGTGCGCGAAATTTGGCAGCTCTATCCCTTCAACCTCGGCCGGGCGATGGAGGTGCAGCGGATCCTGATCAAATTCTGTCTGCATTTGGGGGCGGCCTGGCTGGAACCCCCGCGGCCGTGTTACCTCTGATCTCCTGCCGGGCGCCGCGTGGTTTCCAACCCCAGCCGTCTCCAAAAGGAGCATCGCCCATGAACCGCAATACCATTTACGCCGGCCTGCTGCTGCTCTTGCTGGCCGGCTGCGCGGCCGGCCTCTCCCCCGCTGCCAAGGCCCTGGTGACCTGCACCGACCCGTTTTCCGCACTCCAGGCCGAACCGGAGCGCTACGCGGGAGAGATGGTGCTCCTGGGCGGCAGGATCCTGGAGGTTGCCCCATCGCCTGGGGGCACCGAACTGATCGCCCTGGAGCTGCCGCTGGACTGGCAGGACCGCCCCAAAGCACAGGCCGTCTCCCAGGGACGGTTTCTCGTTCAGGCAGCCGAATTCCTGGACCCGGCGCTTTACAAACCGGGTGCACTGCTGACGGTGGTCGGCACCCTCAGCGGCAGTGAAACCCGCGCCATCGGCGGGTTCGACTACCGCTACCCCCGGCTGCTGCCCACCGAAATCAAGCTGTGGCCGGCCGCCCCGGCCAGCACCTCACCGGCCTTTCACTTCGGCGTCGGCGTGGGCACCCATTTTTGACGGTTCCGCAAAAAGCTCAATTTCTGCGTTGCGCTGCATCTCGAAGTCGCTGCGGCGTAAAGTTGCACGCCTCACGCCGCTGAGATTTGCGCGCCGTAACTTGAAATTTTTTCGAAACCGTCTGGATTTTTACTTTTTACCGCTTTGTCATTTTTTATGGGCCCCGCCCTCACATTTCATCTTCTAAGGAAATCAGGGCTAATCCACGCAGGTATGGGGTTTTTCAAAGATCACAGGCTTATCTCAACCCTTTGTTGAGGCCGGCGATTTATGTCCCATTGTCCCGGGCCGAGCATCGCAGCAGCCGGCTATAATGGCCCTGTGGCTGTTTGAGCGCCAGCGAGTTCCACAGGGCCCGCCGGCTGCGAGAAGCGCCGGGCAGCCCGCAGG
>JAJDNY010000142.1 GCA_022340425.1 Desulfobacteraceae bacterium
GATCGTCGGGGTGACGGATTCCGGCCGGCCGGCCCCGCGGGTGGGTGGGTTGACCGTGGACCAAATCGCGGGGGAGGACGGCCTACGCTAGCCCGGTAGACGGGCGGGGCGCCAGGCTCGGCCGCGCCCGGTCGTCGTCTCGGATCTGAAAGAGGAACGAGGAAGGATGCCAAAACGGTTCATATCGCCTTTACCTTAAACGGCCAGCCCCGGGCCCTGGACATTCCCGCGACGGCCAGCGCGCTGCAGGTGATCCGCGATGTGATCGGCCTCACGGGTACCAAGGAGGGCTGCGGGATCGGCGAGTGCGGCGCATGCACCATCGAGGTGGACGGAAAAGCCGTCAATTCCTGCCTGATGCTGGGTGCCCAACTGGACGGCAGCGAGGTGCTGACCGTGGAGGGACTGGCCCCCGAGAGCGGACTGCACCCGCTGCAGGCGGCGTTCCTGGACCGGCACGGCGTGCAGTGCGGTTTCTGCACCCCCGGACTGTTGATGAGCACCCATGCCCTTTTGAGGGAAAACCCCCGCCCGGACCACGGGCAGGTTTCCAAGGCGATCGCGGGCAATATTTGCCGCTGCACCGGCTACCAGCAGATCTTCGCGTCAATTGCCGAGGCCGTCGGCCGCGGCGGCCGGGAGGGTGAGCCATGAGCGCGGCGGGCTATTTCAGGCCCCGGACGCTGTCCGAGGCCCTGACCTATCTGGCCGAAAACGCTGCTGGAATCGAAATCGTCGCCGGCGGCACCGACGTGATGGTGGACCTTCGGGCGGGGGCGATCACCCCCGAATGCCTGCTGGATGTCAGCCGCCTGGAGCCCCTGCGGGAGATCGCCCTGACCGCGGAGGGGCTTGCGGTGGGGGCGGCGGTGACCATCGCCGAGATCCAGCGCTCGCCGCTGATCAAAACCCACGCCCCGGCGCTTCAGAAAAGCACCGTCAACTTTGCCAGCCAGCAGATCCGAAATGTCGCCACCATCGGCGGCAATGTCGCCCACTGCTCCCCCTGCGGCGACACCCTGCCGGCGCTGGTGATTCACGAGGCCCGGGCGGTGCTGGCCAGCCCCCGCGGCGAACGCCTGGTGGCGGTCGAAGAGATCGCCTCGGGGCCCTACCTGTGCGCCCTGCCCAAAGACGAACTGATCGTGCGTTTCATACTCAAGCCCGCCGCGGTGGCCTTCGCCGATTTCCAGAAGATCGGGCGGCGCAAGGAGCTGGCCATCGCCCGGATGAGCATGGCCTACATGGCCAACAAGGACAGCGCGGGTCGGATCGGCTTCCTGCGCTTTTCGCTGGGATCCTGCACCCCCACCCCGCAGCGCATGCCGCGGGTGGAGGCGATGCTGCTGGGGCAGGTGCCCAGCGTCGGGCTGCTCTGGGAGGCTGGCCGGGTGCTGGCCGAAAACATGATCGCCATTACCGGCCGCAGGTCCTCGGCGGTCTACAAGGAGCCGGCGATCCAAGGGCTTTTCATGCGTATGCTGCATCCGATGGTGTGAACCATGGACCGAGAATTTAGAACGATTGGCCGGAGTATCCCGCGGGCGGGGGCGCTGGAAAAGCTCACCGGCAAAGCCCTCTTTGCCGCCGACATCGCGCTTCCCAGGCCCCTGGTGCTCAAGGCCCTGCGCAGCGTCCACGATCATGCCGAAGTGGTCGCCATCGATGTCGCCCAGGCCCTGGCGATCCCGGGGGTCGTGGGGGTCTTTACCGCCGCGGACATCCCCGGCAAAAACGCCCTGGGGATCATCAACAAGGACCAGCCGCTGCTGGCGGCCGACAAGGTGCGCTCCACGGCCGATGCCGTCGCCCTGGTGGCGGCCGAAACCAGAGAGGCCGCCCGGGCGGCCCTGGCTGCGATCGCGGTGACCTACAACCCGCTGCCGGCCGTGCTGGACCCCCTGGAGGCGCTTGAGCCCGACGCCCCCAAAATTCATCCCAAGGGCAACCTGCTCTTCACCCGCCGCATCCGCCGCGGTGACGCGGCCGGCGCCTTTGCCGGCTGCGCCAGCGTGATCGAGCAGACCTACCGCACCGCGATGATCGAACACAACTACCTGGAGCCCGATGCCGGGGCCGGCTTCGTGGACAGCGACGGTACCCTGGTGATCTACGCATCCACCCAGAACCCGCACTACGACCACAAGGAGGTGGTGTCGCTGCTGGGGCTTGCCGACCACCAGGTGCGGATCATCCAGGCGGCCACCGGCGGCGGGTTCGGCTCCAAGCTGGACCTCAACGTCCAGGGCTTCATCGGGCTGGCCCTGCATCACCTCAAGCGGCCGGTGCGCTATGTCTACAGCCGCGAGGAGGCCTACCGGGCGACCGCCAAGCGCCACCCCTTGACCCTGACCCTCAAGACCGGCACCGACGCCGAGGGGCGGCTGAAGGCCATCCGGGCGCGCATCGTCTGCGACACCGGCGCCTACGGTTCCTACGGGATCGCCGTGGCCTCGCGCGCGGCGGTGCATGTCAGCGGCCCCTACCAAATCCCCAACGTCGATATCGAGTGCCACTGCGTCTACACCAACAAGCCCTTCTGCGGCGCCATGCGCGGCTTCGGCGCCCCCCAGGCGGCCTTTGCGCACGAAAGCCAGCTGGACCTGCATGCCCGGGCGCTGGGCCTGGACCCCCTTGCGCTGCGCCTCAAAAACTGCCTCCGGGTGGGCTCCGAAACCGCCACCGGCCAGGTGCTGACGGCCAGCGTCGGCATCGGCGCGTGCCTGGAAGCGGTCAGGCCGCACTACTGCGAGGCGCTTGAAAACTGGGTGGCGGGCCCGGCGGCACCCTTCCGCCGGCGCGGGATCGGCCTGGGAGCCATGTTTTACGGGATCGGCAACACCGGCGTCCAGAACCCCTCCACCGCCCGGGTGGAGATGGACCCGGAGGGCCGAATCACCCTGTTCACCGGCTGCGCCGACATCGGCCAGGGCTCCTCCACGGTGCTGGTTCAAATCGCCGCCGAAACCCTCGGGGTCGATCCGGCCGCCATCCGCGCCGTGGTGGCCGACACCAAATACACCACGAACGCCGGGGCCACCTCGGCCAGCCGCCAGACCTACATTTCGGGCAACGCCGTCAAGGATGCCTGCCAGAAGCTGGGCGACGTCCTCAAGACCGAGGCGGTCAACCGCCTGCGGGCGCCCAAGGCCGCGCTGGTCTTCGAAGACGGGCAGGTGTTGATCGCGGCCAGCCCCGACAAACGGGTGGACTTCGCCTGGCTGGCGCGGCGGCTGCAAGCCAAGGGCGCCCCGCTCGCCTGGCAGGGGTACTTCGACCCGGAAACCGTTCCGCTGGACCCCGCCAGCGGCGAGGGGGTTCCCTACGCCACCTACGCCTTCGCCTGCCACCTGGCCCTGGTGGAGGTCGATACCCTCACCGGCGAGGTGTCCGTGGAGCGGGTGGTGGCGTCCCATGACGTCGGCCGCGCGATCCACCCCGAAAACGTGATCGGCCAGATCTGCGGCGGGGTGGCCATGGGGGTCGGGTTTGCCCTGATGGAGGAGTTTACGCCCCAAAAGACGCTTTCCATGAAAGACTATCACATCCCCACTTGCGCCGACATGCCCGCCGTGGTGCCGATCATCGTCGAGTCCGCGGAGCCCTCCGGGCCATACGGCGCCAAGGGGGTCGGCGAGCCGGCACTGATCCCCACCGCCCCGGCGGTGGTCAACGCCATCGCCCAGGCCCTGGGCGAGCGTATCTATTCCCTTCCCGCCAACCTGGAGCGGGTCTTGGCGGCCAGCATAACGTCGGGCCATTTCGGCCCCCGGGAGGTAACCCATGAGTAGCGTTCTCTTGAAAAACATCGGTACGATGGTCAGCGGCGACATCGCCGATCCGGTCCTGGCGGCGGACGCCATCCTGGTGGTCGACGGCAAGATCAGCCGGGTCGGGCGGCTGGAAGCGATGGGGCCGGTCACGGCCGACAAGACCATCGACTGCAACGGCACCACCGTGACCCCCGGACTGATCGATTCTCACTGCCACGTGGTGATGGGGGACTTTACCCCGCGCCAGAACGAGGTCGGTTTTTTGAGCAGCGAGGTTCACGGTGGGGTGACCACCATGATCTCCGCCGGTGAGGTCCACTTTCCAGGGCGGCCCAAAGACCCGGCCGGCACCAAGGCCCTGGCGATCCTCTCCCACAAGGCCTACCGCAACTTCAGGCCCGGCGGGGCCAAGGTCCTCGGCGGGTCGGTGATCCTGGAAAAGGGGCTGACCGAGGCCGACTTCGAGGAAATGGCCCGCGAAGGGGTCTGCGTGGTGGGCGAGATCGGCCTGGGCAGCGTCAAGGACCCCGAAGAGGCCGCCCCCATGGTGCGCTGGGCCAAGAAAAACGGCATGACGGTGATGATGCACACCGGGGGGACCTCGATTCCCGGCAGCAGCACGATCACCGCTGCGATGGTGATCGCCACCGACCCGGATGTGGTCTCGCACCTCAACGGCGGCCCCACGGCGGTGGCCCCGGTGGAGGTTGAAAAGCTGATCCGGGAAACCGACCTGACCCTCGAAATCGTGCACTGCGGCAATCCCAAGGTGGCGGTCGAGGCCGGCCGGCTGTGCGCCGAAGCCGGCGCCCTGGGGCGGGTGATCATCGGCAACGACGCCCCGTCGGGGACCGGTGTCATCCCGCTGGGCATCCTGCGGGTGGTCAACCACCTGGCCAGCCTGACGCCGGTCAGCGCAGCCCAGGCCCTCTGCATGGCCAGCGGCAACACCGCCCGGGTCTACAAACTGAACCGCGGCGTGATCGCGGCCGGCCGCGAGGCCGACCTGGTGATCATGGATGCGCCCATGGGCTCGGTGGGGGCCGACGCCCTGGCCGCCATCGAAGCCGGCGATGTGCCCGGGGTGGCCATGGTGCTGGTGGACGGCCAGGTGGTGGTGGCCAAGAGCCGCAACACCCCGCCGCCCAAGCGCACCCCCACCGTGGTGTAGGCGATGGCGGCCGGCGGAGGAACCAGCGGCTGGGGCCGCAAGAGAGCAAAGCGGAGCGAAGGGGCCCCCGGCCCCCTTGCCGGGAGGAGACGGCCGTGATGTTGGTGGATGGGGACAAGTGTATCGGCTGCGGCTTCTGCGTGCGCGACTGCCCGGTCGAAGCCGTGCGAATCGTCAAGAAAAAGGCGCAGATCGACCCCCTGCGCTGCACCGCCTGCGGGGTGTGCGTGCGGGTCTGCGAGCAGGGCGCGGTGACGGCTGCGGCCGAGCGTCCCGAGGCGGCGCTTGAGTGCGGCCACTGCCCCATCAAGTGCTGGGTGCCGCCCTCCGGCATCGGCGCCTGCCACCGCTACCGCAACCAGGATGGCCGGCTGGTGCGCACAACACCGCTGGTGCCGTTTGCGGCGGTGCGCGAGATCGTCGGCCCGGACCCCCGGCCGGAGATCCGACAGCCCGTCGTGACCGCCATCGGCGCGGGCACCACCTACCCCTGCTGCAAGCCCGCGCCGCACATCGTCCGGGAGCGGCGCGGCGCGGTGGACGTGGTCACGGTGGTGACCGAGGTCCCCCTGAGCTACTCTTCGGTGATCGTCAAGGTCGACACCGACATCCCCATCGGCAAGGAGGGGGCGGCCGTTTACGCCGGCAAGCGCGAAGTCGGGATGGTGGAGACCGAGCAGTACGGCTCCAAGATGCTGCACATCGGCGGCGTCAACCGCCTGACCGGCCCCAACGGCTTTGCCGTCGCGCGCACCATCACCGACATCGCCAACCGCAAGCCGGTCAAGCTGCGGATCGAAAACGGCAGCCGCCTGCTGGTGCAGGTGGGCAAGCCGCCGGTGGTCGACGGCCGCGAGGTGGCCAAAATGCGGGTCGGCTGCGGCAGCGCCACCCTGGGGATTTTCGCGCCGCTCCTGAAGGACGCGGCCGACGAGGTGGTGGTGCTGGATGCCCACATCACGGGGCTGATGAGCCGCCACGTGGCCGGCACTTTCGCCGGCGTCAAGCCCACCGGGGTGGCGTTGAAGTTCAAACAGAGCACCCCGGGGCGCTACTTCGGCGACCATGGCGCGGGCTGGGGCGGCACATCGATCACCGATCCGCTGAAGGTCATCGACCACATCGACATGACCGTCGGCTGGCCGGGAATGACCGTCCTGATCACCGAGACCACCGGCCAGAACGGCGCCCTTTTCGAAGTGGGTGCGGACGGCACGCTGGGTGAAATTCCCCTGACCGACAAGGCCCGCTTCGCCTTAAAAGCGATTGCGGACTCCTGCGAGCCGTCGCGGGTCTCGGCCGTCTACAGCGCCGGCAGCGGCGGCAGCGCGCGGGCCGGGGTGACGCGCTTTCCCATCAAGCTGACCCAGGCGGTGCACGCCGGCAAGGCCCACCTCACCGTCGGCGGTGCCGGCGGCTTCATCTGGCCCGGCGGCGGCATCTCTTTCCTGGTGGACGTCGAGCGCGTCCTGCCCGGCTCCTTCTACTGGACGCCCACCCCTGCCACCATCTGCCCGCTGGAATACACCATGCTGGTGGCCGACTACGAGGCCATGGGGGGGCATGTGGCGGCCATGAGGCCCTTCAAGGCCGTCGACCCGGCCGGCGAAGAGGGCGAAGGCGGCGCCGGATGAGCGACCGGCGGATCATGGAGCTGCCCGGCGGCCGGGCGCTGCTGGCCGAAAACGGCCCCATGCGGCTGGTGATCCAGGCCTGGGAGGGGCCGGCGCCGCGGCTGGACCTGGCGGCCGAAGCGGCCGGCTACGCCTTCGAATGCCTGGCCTGCGTGGCTGGCCAGCTGGCGGTCCTCAAGCGGCCGGGTGGCAGCATCGACCGGCTGCCGTCGGAGCCGCTGGCCCGGGAGATGATCGCCAGCGTGCGCGCCGTGGGCGATGCCGACCTGACCCCGCTGGCGGCCGTGGCCGGCACCTTGGCCGACGCCGTCGCCGACCGGCTCTTCGGCCAGGGGCTGAGCCGGGTGATCGTGGATAACGGCGGCGACATCGCCATCCGCCTGGCGCCGGGCGAAACCGCGCGGGTGGGCCTGCGGCCGGAAATCGCACACCCCGCAATCTCCCACGTGCTGACCCTGGACGGCCGCCACAGCAGCTGGGGGGTGACCACCAGCGGCCTGGGCGGACGCAGCTTCACCTGCGGGATCGCCTCGGCGGTCACCGCTGTCGCCCGCAGCGCCTCGCTGGCCGACGCCGCCGCCACCGCGGTGGCCAATGCCTGCTTTGCACCCGGAGCCGACGTGCTCCGCGTGCCGGCCGCACAGCTGGACCCCAACACCGACATCCCGGAGCTGCTGGTGACCGTTGCGGTGGGAGACCTCACCGGCGCGCAGCGCTGCGAGGCCCTCTCAAACGCCCTGCGCAAGGCCGAAGAGCTCACCCGAAAAGGGGTGATCCGGGGGGCCCTGGCCGCGGTCGGCCGGGAGGTGGTCCAGACCGCCGATTTTTGCAAACACTTTGCGGAGCTGGCCGCACTGGCCTGAAGGTGCGGCCCTTTTCCGAATGGGGTCCCCGGTGGACCCGATTCCCAAACTTTCACCCGATAGGAGGGATTATGAAGCTCACAAGCCGTATTACCGCCACCTTGGCTATCGTCACGGCCATCGGTCTCGTCATGGGTTTTGGCCTCTCCCCGGCGGCCCGGGCCGAGGACGGCAAGATGCACATCCGCTTCAGCACCTGGCACGTTCCGGCCGGCGCCGATGTTCAGAATCTCTGGATCCCGATGCTGGAGGAGATGAAAACCCGCAGCGACGGCCGCATCACCTACACGATGTTTGCCGGCGGCGCCCTGGGCAAGGGGCCCGACCACTACGACATCGTCAAGACCGGCCTCTCCGACATGGGCTATGCGACCCTGACGTGGACCCCCGGCCGGTTTCCGCTGACCGACGTGCTCTCCTCGCCGATGGTTTGCCCGGCCAAGTGGAAGGGGGTCGAGATCGGCATGGCGATGTATGAAAAGGGCCTCAGCGACGAGTTCAAGGACGTCAAGGTCCTGCACATCAACAACTGCGTCATGGCGCACCTGTGGACCACCAAGAAGGTCGAAAAAATGGAGGACTTGAAGGGGATGAAGATCCGCAGCCCCGGCGGCATCCAGACTCTGTGCATCGAATCCCTGGGCGCCACCCCGGTTTTCATGCCGCTGGGCGAGGTCTATCTGTCCATGGAAACCGGCGTGCTGGACGGCGTGGTCACCTGCCCGGCGCTGGTCAAGGCCTTCAAGCTCTACGAGGTCGCCGACTACGGTGTGCCGGTCTCCTTCGGCTGCGTCTCCGAAGGCCTTTTCATGAACCAGAAATCCTGGGAGCGCACCCCCGAGGATCTCAAGCCGATCATCGAGGAGGTCGCCCGCAACGCCTACAAGCTGCACAACATGTTTGACGAGCACTGGTATGAGGAATCCATGGATGCCTTTGGCCAGACCGTCGAACTGGTCACCCTTTCGCCCGAAGAAAAGGCCCGCTGGGAAAAGCAGTTCCAAGGGGTGATGGTGAACTGGGCAGACGGGCTGGAGAAAAAAGGCCTGCCCGCGGGCAAGACCATCGCGGATTTCAGGGAAGTGCTGACCGAGCAGGGCGTGCCCACCAACATCCTGCCGGCGGAATAGGGCGAGGTTCGGTGTGATTGCCGCCGCTTCTCCGGGCCCGCCGCGCCGCCCGCCGGCGGGCCCGGAGAGGCATTCCAGACCAACCCAAATCCGGCGTCATCGATTGCCGCGACGCTGACGGTAAAACCGCATGATTTCCGAAGAAAACATCATTCATCGCCTGACCGGCTGGGCCTTTTCAGCCGGCATGGTCTGGGTGCTGGTCATGATGGTCCTGACGGCCGTGGACGTCACCGGCCGTTATCTTTTTTCTGCGCCCGTCAAGGGGTCTCTGGAACTGAGCGAGTTCATGCTGGCGGTTTTCGGCATGCTGGGCATGGCCTACACCCAGCGCATGGGGGCCAACGTCAAGGTCCGCATCCTGGAAAAATTCCTGCCCCGCCGGGCGGTCCTGGCACTGGACAGCCTGACCTTCGCCCTGAGCCTGGGCGTCGTCCTGCTGCTGGTCTACCAGAGCTGGGTGATGGGGATCGAGGAGTACCATTACGGGACGACCTCGGACTCGCTGGGTGTTCCGCTCTACCCGTTTCATTTCCTGCTCTCGCTGGCCTGCCTGGTGCTGGCGTTGGAGCTGCTGGTGTCGCTGGTCAACTCCCTTTACGGGGTGTTCGCCAAAAACCCGCCGTCTTAAAGGAGCCGCATGGATCCACTGATCGTTGGCCTGGGGGGTATCGGGGTCCTGTTTTTGCTGCTGCTGATCGGCATGCCCATCGGCTATACCCTGGCACTGGTGGGCTTTGCCGGCATCAGCCTGATCACCGATCCGGCGGTGGCCATGCCGACGCTGGTCAAATCCTTCTACTCCACCTTCACCCAATACGCCTTCACGGTCATCCCCCTATTTGTCATCATGGGGGAGCTGGCCACCATCTGCGGCCTGAGCCAGGGGATCTACGACGTGGCCGACAAATGGCTGCGCCGGCTGCCCGGCGGCCTGGGGATCGCCACCATCGGGGCCTGCTCGGGGTTTGCCGCCATCTGCGGCTCCTCGGTGGCCACCGCGGCCACCCTGGGGCGGGTGGCGCTGCCCGAGATGCAGCGCTACGGCTACGACCGGCATCTTGCCACCGGCAGCGTGGCGGCCGGGGGAACCCTGGGGTTTCTGATTCCCCCCAGCATCGGCTTCGTGGTCTACGGGATCCTGACCGAGCAGTCCATCGGCAAACTGCTGATCTCGGGCTTTCTGCCGGGGTTTCTGCTGGCCGCGGCCTATGTGGTCATCATCGTGGTCTGGGTCGCGCTGAAGCCGGAATCGGCGCCGGCCAGCCCGGAAACGGTCAGCCTGAAGGAGAAGCTGCTGGCGCTGAAAGGGGTGTGGGAGCTGGCGGTGGGCTTCCTGCTGGTGATGGGCGGGCTTTATCTGGGTTTTTTCACCCCCACCGAGGCGGGCGGTGTCGGGGCCTTTTTCCTGTTCTGCGTGACCCTCTTCAAGCGCCGCCTGGACTGGACCCGGCTGCGGCTGGCGCTGCAGGAGACGGCCAAGATCTCCGTCATGATCTTCATGATCCTGGCCGGGGCCTACGTCTTCACCTACTTCATGGCGCTCAGCATGATCCCCATGCGTCTCGCCGGCTGGCTGACCGGGCTGGACCTTTCGCCCTACATCATCCTGACCATCATCCTGCTGGGCTACCTGGTGCTGGGGTGCTTTCTGGACGCCACCTCGATGATGGTCCTGACCCTGCCGGTCATTTTCCCCGCCATCCTGCAGTTGGGCTTCGACCCCATTTGGTTCGGGGTGATCTCGGTGCTGATGATGGAGGCCGGCCTGATCACCCCGCCGCTGGGGCTCAACATCTTCGTCATCTCCGGCGTGGCCGGTGTGCCCATCGAGGTCGTCTTCCGGGGCGCCATGTACTTCCTGCTGGCAATCTTCGCGGTGGTGGTGCTGATCACGATCTTTCCCCAGATCGCGACCGTGCTGCCGGCCATGATGCGCTGAACGGGCGGCGCGCGCCCGCTGCGCCACAGGAGAGATGCGGCCGATGACAGAAATTAAAACCATGGACGCCAACCCCATCCGGGGGCTGCGGGTGGTCCTGCGGGGCGCCGGCGAAATGGCCTCCGGCGTCGCCTGGCGCCTCTACCGCGCCAACATCCGCCGGCTGGTCATGCTGGAAGTCCCCGACCCGCTGGCCGTGCGCCGCAATGTCAGCTTCTGCGAGGCGCTGCACCAGGGCTGGCAGACGGTGGAGGGCGTCCAGGCGGTCAAGGCCGCGGACATCGGCGGGGTGCCGCGGGCCTGGGACACCGGCCAGATTCCGGTCCTGGTGGACCCCGAGGCGCGCCTGCTGCCCCGGCTGGCGCCGGACGTGCTGGTGGACGCGACGCTTGCCAAGCGCAACCTGGGCACCCGGCTG
>JAJDNY010000143.1 GCA_022340425.1 Desulfobacteraceae bacterium
GCTCAGCCTGGAGATGGACATCGAGGCCGATCTGGGCATCGACTCCATCAAACGCGTGGAGATCCTCTCCGCCCTGGAGGAGCGCCACCCCGAGCTGCCCCCGGTGGCCCCGGACACCATGGCCGGCCTGCGCACCCTGGGTCAGATCATCACCCATCTGACACCCGCCGCCGGCAGCACGCCGGCAGCGGCCCCGCAGGAGCCCCTGACGGTGGTCCCAGCCCCGCCCCCGGAGACCTCCAGCGGCGTGCAGCGCCAGGTGGTCACGCTGCTGACCGCCGGCGAGGAGCGCACAACCGTCTCGCTTCCCGCAGACCTCCCGGTTGCCGTCACCGACAACGGCACACCGCTTTCGGCAGCGATCGCATCCGAACTGGCCACGGCCGGCTTTGCCAGCCTGCATTTGCCAGCGCCTGAATTGCTGGCCGATGAGCGGATCGAAACGGCGGCTGGTCTGGTGCTGTTGCCCGTCCCGGCGCCGGCTGCGGGCGACGCCAGCGACGGCCTTAAAATGGCCTTTCGCCTGGCCCAGCGGGCCGAAACCGGCCTGAGGGCCGCCGCCGTCCGGCAGGGGGCCCTGCTGGCCAGCGTCACCTGCCTGGACGGCGCCTTCGGGTTTAACGGCGGGCGTATCGACGATCCCTACCAGGGCGGCCTGGCCGGCCTGATCAAAACCGCCGCCATCGAGTGGCCCACAGTGACCTGCCACGCGCTGGACGTCGACCCCGAGTGGCAGGACTGGCCCCGAGTGGCCCAGGCCGTGGTGCAACAGCTGCTGCGGCCCACCCGCCCGGGAGCCGTCGAAACCGGGTTGAGCGCCGCGGGATGCGTGCAGCTCGGCCTGCGGCCGGCCGCTGTTTCCCAAGGACCGCTGAACATCGCAGCGGGTGAGGTGGTGGTGGTCAGCGGCGGCGCCCGCGGGGTTACAGCCCAAAGCGCTTTGGAACTGGCGCGCGCGGTCCAGCCGACCCTTGTCCTGCTGGGTCGCAGCCCGCTGCCCAGCGGTCAGCCGGCTTGGCTGAAGGGGCTGACCGATGAAAAAGCCGTTAAAAAGGCGATTATCGTCAACGAACTCCGGGGACAGCCAGTTTCGCCGGTGGTGGTGGAAAGTGCCTTTCAAAAACACCGCGCCGCCCGTGAAATCGCCCGCAACCTCGAAAAGATGCGCGCCACCGGCGCCCAGGTCCATTACCATGCCATCGACGTCACCGACGCCGACCAAGTCAAACGCCTGCTGGACAGTGTTCGGGCAGACTACGGTCCGGTTCGGGCGATCCTCCACGGCGCCGGCGTACTGGAAGACCGCCAGATCGGCTCCAAAACGGCCGAACAGTTCGACCGGGTGTTCGACACCAAGGTGGCCGGCCTGGTGGCCCTCCTGGAGGCCCTCCCGGCGGACGAACTGCGGTATCTGGTGATCTTCTCGTCGGTGGCCGGGCGCATGGGCAACCGCGGCCAGGTGGACTACGCCATGGCCAACGAGGTGCTCAACAAGCTCGCCTGTCAGGTGGCCCGGCAGCGGCCCGGCTGCAAGGTAAGCGCCATCAACTGGGGCCCCTGGGACGGCGGCATGGTGACGGCGGCCCTGAAGCGCGAATTCCAGCGTCGGGGCGTCGGGCTGATACCCGCCCAGGAGGGGGCAGCCTGCCTTGTGCGGGAGATGAGTGGCGCCGCCACCGAACCTGTCGAGGTCGTCATCGGCAGCGCGCTTCAGCCGTCACAAGAAGCAGCGCCGGCGCAACCGCCGGCGGCGGTCCCCAGCACCCCGCTCTATCTGACCCAGAAACACGAAGTGGACGTCGCCACTTACCCGGTTCTCGCCTCGCACCAGATCGACGGGTTGCCGGTGGTGCCCTTTGCCCTGATGGCGGAGTGGTTCGGCGACAGCGCTCTGCATGCCAACCCGGGCCTGGTCTTCACCGGGCTTGACAACATCCGGCTGCTCAAGGGCATCCGCCTGGAAAACGGCACCAAGACCATTCGCCTGATGGCCGCCAAGCCCCGCAGAAGGGATGGGGTTTTCGAAGTCGAGATGGAAATTCGCAACGGCTTCAAGGGCGGCCAGGAAATGATCCATTCCCGCGCGCGGGCGATTTTAAACGATGTCCCCCCCACCCCGCGAACTGTCAGCGCCGGCGACATCACGCTGGCGGGTGAAAGGCCCTACCCGCGCAGCGTCGATGAAATCTATGACGAGATCCTCTTTCATGGTCGAAGCCTCCGGGGTATCACCGAGATCGTCGGCATTTCATCGGCGGGCATCGTCGCGCGAATTGCCGCAGCGCCCGAGCCCGCCCGCTGGATCGCGCGGCCGACCCGGCGGCAGTGGGTGGCCGACCCCTTGGTCTTGGATGCCGCCTTCCAGTTGGCCATCGTTTGGTGCCACGAGGAAAGGCAGGCCGTTTGCCTGCCGAGCTACTGTGCCCGCTACCGCCAGTACTGCCGGCGTTTCCCCGTCGAGGGGGTCACGGCCTTTTTCCAGGTCAGCGCTGTGACGGCCCGCAAGGTACGCGGCGACTTCACCTTCCTCGGCGCCCGCAACGAGGTCCTGGCCGAGATGACGGGCTATGAGGCGATCATCGACGCCGATTTGATCCGGGCTTTCAAACCTGGCAGCAACGCCCTGTGTGCCTGAGTGCTGACAACTGTGAAAAAATTGGGCCGACTGGCGGCGGCGCTGGTGCTGCTGGCGCTGCTGCCTTGGGCCGGGTTGCACCCGGCAGCCGGGGGCGTCCCGACTGAAGCCAAGCTGCCCGAGGCCCTTGGGCCTGGCATCGAGCATCTTTTCTCCCTCCTGGCGTCCCCCCAGAGCAGCGTTTTCCAGCCAGCCTTGGTCGCCCCGGTACTGGCCTTCGTGCGGGAACCAAAACCCGCGGACACCCTTTACTATGCCGACAGCCCCGCGGAGCTGACATCGGCCTTCTACGAATTCGATATCGCCTGCTCGCTGACGCACATGCTGCGCTACGCCTTCAACCCGGAGGTGCCCGGCTACCTGCTGATGCCCTCTTCGATTCGCTACTCCAGCTGGTCGGAGGTTAACGGCCGCCCCCAGCCCCTGCCCCGGCTGTGGGAGGTGGCCATCACCCCGGGTGATTTTCACTTGGTCCGGGGGGTCGAGGAAATTGAAATCACCCCGGACCTTTTCACCGGCGCCTATTACCGTTACACCACCGACAATCTCCTGATCCTGTGTTACCATGAGGGCCAACGGGTCCTGATTTCGCTCTCCAAACAGCAGCGGCCGTCGGGGGTCGGCAAAAGGGGGGTGGTGCTGGGAGGGGATGCGGAGTGGGATTACTTCTACACGGGCCAACCGGGACTGGAAAAGGCGGGGCTGGGTTGGGTGAAATCCCATATGTACGATTCCCTGACCCTGATGGTCTACTACGAACTGGACCCGCAGGCGCCACTGCTGCGCTGCGCCACGTTCAAATGGCTGCGAGCCGGCTGGGCGGATATCAACTTTGTTCGAAAAACCCACATCCAACGGGGGCTTGAGCGCTTCGGCGAAGATTTCAAAGAACTCCTCGAAACCCCGCTGCTGCCTGAACCCGACGAGATCGGCCGGGTGACCACCGGTTTCAAAAACCTGCCCATGACCGCCCTGCGGGAAACCGCACGCGACCACTTCGCCAGTCTCCAGAGCCGCTACGGCCGCGGCGACGAGGACCTCCACGCGCGCATCGAAACCGTTTTGAGCGACGACCGCTACCTGAACCAAATGAGCCGCGAGGAACTGGAAGCCATTCTGGTGAAGGCCTACCTCAAATGCCGCGTCGGCAAGAAACCGGGGCCCGGCCCGGCCACCGGGTTCTGCCAAGAATTAACCCAGCTTGTCCCCCGCCGCCCATGAGAAGCACGGGAAGGAGACCAACGGGTGTCGCCGGCCGGCTGCAATGGGGGGGCTTGGGTTGAAGCCGGCGCCCAGTTGATCGTCAGGTGGGCGTTCGCGACAGCGGATTTAACTGGACCCCGGCCATTTGAGGGCCTAACCGGCACTTGCGAGCGCCAGGCGGGCCAGATGATGGGCCCGCCGCAGGGGCTCCGGCAGACGGCAGCCCCGGCAGCAGGCCAGCACGCAGGCCACGGCCGTGTCGAGGGTGATGCGGTGGCCAATGGAGACGAATACCGGGCGGACTCCCTGACGGGTGCGCACCACCGCCCCCACCCGCTGGGTGCCGTCGAAAAGGGGCGCAGCACACCCCGCTTCGGGACCAGGTTCGCGGTAGACGCCGATCAGTCGGGTTTTGGCGCAGCCGACGGTGGCAAGGTCGGTCACCACCCCCAGATGACATGCCGCTCCAAACCGGCGGGGATGCGCCCTGCCGTGACCGTCCACCAGAACCACGTCGGGGGGGTATGCCAACCTGCGCAGCGCGCGTGTCATCAGCGGAAGTTCGCGCAGGGCGAAAAAACCCGGTAAGTAGTCAAAAACACCGCGTTTGACGGCAACCGCCGATGCCACCTCTTGGAGGTGGGGCAGCCCAAAGACCGCCACCGCTGCACAGGCCCATGCCCCCCGATAGGCGACATCGATTCCCGCCACCCGCTGGATGGGTTGAACGGCGTCGTCTTCGATCACCCGGTGCTCCAAACGCCGCTGCAGGTCCCTGGCACGGTCCAGGAGATCTTCTTTTCCAGACGGCAAACAAGCGCGCCGCCGGGTGGTGCAACTCGAGGCCATTCACCCCCCATTTTCTTTTCCCTTTCCGGGCACCGCTGCCGACCCACCATAGTGCACCGGCAGCGATCGGAAAAGGGGAAAGGGGGTCCCGGCAAATCACGCCCACCGGGATTACGGGCGCCAACGAATCTCGGCGGCGGTTTGGGGGCCGATCAGGGTGTACTGCAGGCTGGGGGGCATCCGGGTTTCCCGGGCGGCGATGGGGATGCGGCCGGCCATGATTTCGGCCGCCTGCTGGGGGTAGAGGGGGTCTTGATCGGGTCGGGCAAACCCCAAGGGGAAAAGGGGAAGTCCGCTGGCGGGATCGTACTTGTCCGTCGCCCCCACGGTGTGGAGCAACTCGTGGGCGATGACGACGTTGTCCCTGGCGGTGTTGTCCGCACTGGCGCGAGCATAAACGACCCCCAGGAGGCCCTTCTGGAGCCCGAGTGAATCCCGCAGCCGCCGGCCGCTGCGGGCTTCGTGGTAAAGGACGAAGATCCTGATATCGGGCGGATCCTCAGTCAGGGTATCGGCCCGCCAGGCCCAGTAGCGCAGCTGGAGACTCCACCAGATCACGGCCAGGGGGGAGCGCCCGGCGGGCGCCGCAGGGGGCAGTGTGCGGACTTCAGGGGCCAGCCGGATCCGAAAGGGATCCTCCAGCAACAGCTCGTAGCGCCGGGCCTCCTGCTGCATGAAGGCCGTGATGGGTGAAAAGCTGGCGGGGTCCAGGTTTTGGATAAATCGCCCGGCGGCATCGCTGTCGTCGGCATTGACCGGGTAGATCCCAACCGTCAGGGGGGCGTCCCAGTCGGTGCTGCGGGCCTTGGCCAGCCAGCTGTGGCCGGCCACAACGGCCAGCACCGTCAAAAGGGCCGTAATCCGGACGGCGCGCCAAAACCCCGGGGGAAGTCGGCGGCGGGGCGGCGGGGGGGCAGCTGCGGGCCTGCTTGAAGTTGTCCCGGCGCGGGGCGAGCAAACCTGGTATTTGGCGAAAATGATCCCGCAGCGGGCGCAGGCCTCATTCTCAGGCTGATCGAATCCGCAGTGCGGACAGCGCAGTCTTTTGGGCGGCTGCGTGCCGGCCGGGGGTGAAGCTGCGGCCGGCGACGTGTCGGGGGGAATGCCCGGCCGGATCTCGCAGCACGCCCCGGCGGCGGTCAAGGCCCGCTGGTAGCGGCGGGCGTCCGCGGCGTCGAGAACTGTTTTGACCACCACTGATTGCCCAGTCAGAAGCTTGGCCGCCGGCGCCCGCCCCTTGAAGAGGGCTGCCAGGTTGCGCACCACTTGCTCGCGGTCGAAACCGGGAAGCGGCGTGCCTGTGGCAATGACGGTGAAACGGGGCATGGCGAAAAACCTGAAACGCTTTCGTTCAGCCGCGAATCGGCAACCCACGGCAACCGGCGCCGATCGCAGCCCGAACGCAGGCCAATTGGACCAAAGGTCCCCTGTTTATCGACTGCCGGCGGACCGCCCTTGAGGCCCGCAGACGGCCGGATATTTCCGGCCCCGCCCAAAAGACCCGACACCGGCCCGGCGGCCCTGCCGCCCCGCCAGAGGAGCCCATGAACGACGCCCACATTGCCGCCATTGCGGCCGAATCCGAGCTGCGCCCCGCACAGGTCGCCGCAACCGCCGCCCTGCTGGCCGAAGGGGCGACGGTACCGTTTATCGCCCGCTACCGCAAGGAGGCCACCGGCAGCCTGGATGAAATCCAAATCGCCCTGGTCCGGGGCCGCCTGGCCGCTCTTGCGGCCCAGGACGCCCGGCGGGAAGCGGTTTTAAAGTCCCTGGAACAGCACGGCCACCTGACCGATGAGTTGAAGGCGGCAATCGACGCCGCCGCGAGCCTCTCCCAGCTGGAGGACCTCTACCTGCCCTACCGCCCCAAGCGTCGCACCCGGGCGACGGCGGCGCGCGAAAAGGGCCTGGCGCCGCTGGCCGAGGTCCTCTTGGCGCAAACGGGGTGCGCACCCGCCGGGGAAGCGGCCGCTTTCGTGGATCCCGAAAAAGGGGCGGCCGACGTCCAGGAGGCCCTATCCGGGGCCCGCGACATCATCGCCGAAATGATCACCGAAAACCCCGCCGCGCGCGCCGACATGCGCCAACTCTTCGCCGCCCAGGCCGTGATCCGCAGCACCGTGGCCGGCGGTCAGGAGACGGCCGGTGCCAAGTTCCGTGATTACTTCGACTGGACCGAACCGGCCGCCAAAGCCCCCTCCCACCGCATTTTGGCCATACGCCGCGGGGAGCGCGAAGACATCCTGAACGTAAGCATCGCGCCGCCCGAGGAGGCGGCCCTGGCGCTGCTGGAAAGCCGCTTCATCCACGGCAGCGGCGAGGATGCCGAACAGGTGCGCCTGGCGCTGCGCGACGGCTACCGGCGCCTGCTGTCGCGGGCCATGGAAACCGAGGC
>JAJDNY010000144.1 GCA_022340425.1 Desulfobacteraceae bacterium
AAAAAACCCAATTTCCGCGTTGCGCTGCATCTCGAAGTCGCTGCGGGGTACATAAGTACCCCTCACTCCTCGAGATTTGCGCGCCTTGAACTTGGGCTTTTTACGAAACTGTCTGATTTTCTACTTTTTACCGGTCCATCAGGCTTCTTGGCGGTCCGAATTTCAGCCACCTGGGCGCCCGTCGGGTTTAGACCAGATTCCCGCCGGCGTCAAATCCGGCCGCTTCATTTCAGGCGCCAATCCGCTCTCAAGCATTCCGACGGCTCAGCTTCCGGGCGGCTCGGCGCCGGTCGATCCCTTGGGAAACCGGCCCTCGGGGGAGCCCGGTCGGAATTTCTCCTTTCAGCCGCTTGACTTTGATCTTAAAACGGTTTAAAAATTTTTAATAGCGCGGCCCGCCCGGTTTGGCGGGCCGCAGCTGTTGCACCGCCGGCGGGCCCAAAGACCGGCCGAACCCCGCCGGCCGCCATCCCGGCTTAAGGATTCTTTGCCGGCAATCTCCCGACAGCCAGCCCGGCCCGCGGGGCCGGCGCGATGTACCACCGATTGCTTTCCAAGGGCATTCCGGGCAACCGGGAATGCCCTTCGTGTTCAACGGGATCACCATCGGCACCCGCTTTTGCGCGGGGCTTGCCGGGGCTTTCGCAGGGGGTATCCGCCCTTCGGGCTTTTGCCCGTGGGCGCTGTTCGGATGCCACCGCAACCGTCATTTTTTCAAAAGCGGCGATGGCGCCGCAACATGTCACCCAAAGGATTGAGTCTATGTATTTCGAAGCTATTTTCGAGCCGTCAGGAACCATGGAGTATGTCCCCGAAGCAAAGGATCTGGCCGGAGAAAAAATCGCCATCCAGGAAGGCTGGATCATCCAGGAAGGCCCCTTCAAGGGGCAGCTGTGCTTCTATATTCCCAATTCCACGATCGGCTGGATACCCAAAAGCGACCTGAAGGAGCTAAAACCGGTGCCCTTCGTTCGCTGGAAGGAGATCCACAAGCAATCCGGCTACGGCAGCTGACGCTTGCGGCTGCGCCCCGTCGCGGGGTGCAGCCCGGATCGCTCCATCCGGCAAAAATCCCGGCTCCCGCCTGGGCGCTCCCCCCTCTAAGCCCCCTTTCCGCCGGTAGACGGCCGCTTTGCGGCCAGCGCTGGAATCGCGGTTGAAAAATCCGCTTTTGTGTGGTTAACAGGGCCTATTGGCTCACCAGCGACCTGCGTCTTCCGACGGTCCGGTCGCTGCGGTCCGTGCTTTCGGCGTTTTGACGGCATCCGCCGCCCCCTTTACCCCACCCCCATCCACAAGGAGGAAGCATGAAACGCATTTCCATTGCTCTGATTGCCGCGGTCTGCATGGCCGCCCTGACCGGCCCGGCTCTCGCGGAAAAAATCACCGTGGCCACCGATACCAACTTTCCGCCGTTCGAGTTCAAGGACAAATCCGGCCAGCACACCGGTTTCGACGTCGAACTCTGGGATGCCATCGCCAAGGTCATCGGCCTGGAATACGAGCTGCAGCCGATGGATTTCAACGGCATCATCCCGGGGTTGCAGACCAACCAGCTGGATGTCGGGATCGCCGGCATGACCATCAAGCCCGAACGCGCTGAAGTGGTGGATTTTTCGGACCCTTACTATGACGCCGGCCTGCTGATTCTGGTCAGAAGCGACACCACCGAAATCAACGCCATCGAAGACCTCGCGGGCAAGGTGGTGTCCACCAAACTGGGCACCACCAGCGAAGACTTTGCCAAGAAAAACGCCGCCGCCAAGGAGGTCAAACTCTTCCCCAACAACGATGCCATGTTTCTGGAGCTGATGAGCGGCGGGGCGGATGCCGTGATTTTCGACTCCCCGGTGATCGCCGAATTCATGCGCACCGCCGGTCAGGGGCAGGTCAAGGTGGTGGGGCCGCTTTACATGGGGCAGTCCTACGGCATCGCCTTTCCCAAGGGCAGCGAGCTGGTGCCCAAGGTCAACGCCGCGTTGAAGCAGCTGCGCGAAGACGGCACTTACAACGCGCTCTACCGCAAGTGGTTTAACACCGACCCGAAATAATCCCCCCGGGCTTTTCCGCCGGCATCGCTATCCAGGCGGGGGCGGCTGCGGTCGCCCCTGCCGCCGCCCGCCAAAGGGACACTGGGGATCGCCATGGGCTTCAAATTTCAGTGGAACGTGGTGCTGGAGACCTTTCCGCTGCTGCTCTCCGGGGTCAAGCTGACGGTCATCATCACCATCTGCGGGCTGCTGTTCGGGTTTATGCTGGGGGCGGCCGTCGGGTTGATGAAGCTTTCCCGCAGTCTGCCGGTGCGCAAGCTCGCCGGGACTTACGTCGAGGCCATCCGCGGCACGCCGTTGATCGTGCAGGTCATGTTTCTCTATTTCGGCGTGCCCATGGCGGTGGGAATGCGCATCCGCCCGATGACCGCCGGGATCATCGCCATCGCGGTCAACTCGGGGGCCTACATCGCCGAGATCGTGCGCGGCGCGGTGCAGTCCATCGACCCGGGGCAGATCGAGGCCGGCCGCTCCATCGGCCTGACCCGCACCCAGACCATGCGCTACATCATCTGGCCCCAGGCCTTCCGGCGCATGATCCCGCCGCTGGGCAACCAGTTCATCATCAGTCTCAAGGATACCTCGCTTTTGGTGGTGATCGGCGTGGCCGAACTCACCCGGGTGGGGCAGGAAATCATCGCGGTCAACTTCCGGGCCTTCGAGGTCTGGCTCACGGTGGGGGTCGTCTACCTGATGATGACCTTGACCATCGCCCGCCTGCTGCGCTTGGCCGAGGACCGGCTTGCGCGCCGCGGCCAACGTTGACAGTTCCGTAGAAAGGCCAATTTCTGCGTTGCGCTGCATCTCGAGGTCGCTGCGGCGCACATAAGTACGCCTCACGCCGCTGAGATTTGCGCGCCGTAACTTGAACTTTTTTCGAAACCGTCTTGTTTTTGACTTTTTACCGGTTCATCAACGCTGATGGCGGCGTAAAAAGTTCAATATCGGCCGCGGCGGCGTGGCCGGCATTCTCACCCGGAGCGGGTTATGATCAGAATCGAGAACCTGCACAAGCGTTTCGGTGACCTCGAGGTCATCCGGGGCATCGACCTGCACGTCAAGCCGGGCGAGGTGGTCTGCATTATCGGCCCCTCTGGATCGGGTAAATCCACCGTCCTGCGCTGCATCAACCGCCTGGAGGAGATCACCGCGGGACGGATCGTCGTCGACGACAGCGACATCACCGACCCCAAGACCAACATCAACCAGGTGCGTGCCGAGGCCGGCATGGTCTTCCAGCAGTTCAACCTCTTCCCCCACATGACGGTGCTGCAGAACGTGACCCTGGGGCCCGTCAAGGTCCGCCGCATGAACCGGGCCGCGGCCGACACGCTCGGTCGGGAACTGTTGGCCAAAGTCGGCCTGGCGCAGAAAGCCGGCAACTACCCGGACCAGCTTTCCGGCGGCCAAAAGCAGCGCGTGGCCATCGCCCGCTCGCTGGCGTTGCAGCCCAAGGTCATGCTGTTTGACGAACCGACCTCGGCGCTGGACCCCGAGCTGGTCGGGGAGGTCCTGGAGGTCATGAAGCAGCTTGCCGCCGAAGGCATGACCATGGTGGTGGTGACCCACGAGATGGGGTTCGCCCGGGAGGTCGCCGACCGGGTGATTTTCATCGACCACGGCGTCATCCAGGAGGAGGGGCCGCCCCAAAGCCTTTTCTCCAACCCCCAAAACCCCCGCCTGAAGGATTTTCTCGGCAAGGTGGTCGCCAATCTTTGATCCCGCCCGGTCGCTGACCCGACCCGCCTTTTACCACCCGCCGGCCCAAACAGGGGGCGCAGGCGCTAGTCCTGGCTGGCGACGGCCTCGATTTCCACCCGCGCGCCCTTGGGCAGGGCCGCCACCTGGACGGTGCTGCGCGCCGGCGGCTGCTGGCTGAAATAGCTGCCGTAAACCGCGTTGACTTTGGCGAAATCCGCCATGTCGGTCAGGAAGATAGTGGTCTTGACGATATCCGCGAGGCTCAGCTGGCAGGCGGCCAGGACGGCTTTGAGGTTTTCCATCACCCGCGCGGTCTGATCTTCGATGGTTCCCGCCACCAGCTCGCCGCTGGCCGGGTCGAGGGGGATCTGTCCGGAGAGAAACACCAGTTTGCAGGCTTTCACGGCCTGGGAATAGGGCCCGATGGCCCGGGGTGCCTGGTCGGTGGAAACGATCTCTTTGGTCATGGGTCCGCCTCCTTTCGGGTTGGGGGATGGGTGACCCTGGGATGTTCGGTCGCCAAGTGGGGCGCTGTCAAGTAAAAAAGAGGGCCTGGGCGGCAGGGCACCGGACATGCCGCCATTGGCTCCGGCGCAGGTCACCCATTGTTTTTCCCCCAGCTTGAAACACTCTGACCGGTGGAAATAGTTTAATCTGGTTATGCACTTCGCTCCAGTTGTATTGGTTTGCTATCCTCCATTATGGGAGTCCCACCATAAAATGGCCCTCTCCGATAGGTCTTAATGGTCGTGAGGCCGAAAGAGAGCGAAATGCCCAACCAGATAAATTTTTTTATCGAATAAACACTAAATTCCAGGGAAACCCCAAGCCGGAGGACCCGGTTCAGGAGATGATCCGCATCAGCAGCAACCCAATCCTGATCCCACGTATGCCCTTTGGCAAACACAAAGGGTTATTATTTAGCGAGAGGCCGACGGAATAACTGGAGTGGTTGATGACCACCGATCTGGACGAGGATATGGCCTACACGGAGAAGAAACATCTGATAAGGGTGCCGAGCGAATGATTGTCGCCGGAGTCATTGGCTTTTGGGTAGGCCGGGTAGCCTTTTAGGAACCCGCAAGCCGAGCTTAAGGGTGTTCCATGCCCTATATCTCTCAGTACTGATAATGGATCCGTCAACACTTTAATTTCGAGTTTCTCGAGAGACGGCTCAGGTCCCAGGATTTACGTGCCGAAAAGTGGCGCTTTTTGGAACCTCTCTATCTTGAAACTTTACTGGCATACTTTAAATTTGAAATTTTTCGAAACCGCAATCGAAAAATTGGTAAAATGGACCGGTGCCAAATCTTCTGCGGCAAAATCTTCTGCCCTTGTTCATATGCTCAACGACAGCGGCGGAAAGCACCTTTGTTTGCCGTTGATAGCACTTTGAATTTTAACGCGTTGATAATAAAATAAAAAATAGTATTTGAGATATAGGTCCCCACCCAGCAGTTTTTCCCTCGCAGCTACTGCTTTTCTTGATTTTCCTGCACTGCACGCCAAAACCCATTTTTTCAAGCATGGCCTAATTTGTGCTCTGGCTTCAGAACAAGGGTTCGGCGTTCAAGGGTCAGAGTGAAATTCAAGTTACTCCATCTTCAAACCCTAACAGCGCGCATAGATCACGCCACCCTCACAGGGTTGACCCACAATCCGCTGTTTGTGTTTTGCTTGCAGCAACTGAAGAGTGAATTCAACCCATCAATTGCATGGAACTTGAAGGCCTTTTTTTTCTCTTTCCGGCAGCGGAGATTAAGATTTTTTGGGGTGAAGGCAGTGCCGACGAAAACAACTCGATTCTCATGAAACAAAAAAAGCAAGAAGGGGCGCAGGATCATTGTCAGGGAAGAGAATGTGAATTTCGAAATCTTAGTAAAAAACGATTAAACGAAATGGCGCCAACTTCTTGAAGTTATTACTCCTTCGCGGCTATAGATTCAACAAATAAATTTTAACGCCGTTTTCTACGATGACGGGACCAATGGAGATATTACCCCACGTGACGGGATATACACCAATTCATCGGTCGGTGCTTTTAATGAGTTTTTTCAAGATATTGCAAAACCGATAAAGATTGGGATAAGAATCGTGGTAAAGCAACTCTTTTTCTGTAAATTCGTCAAGGGGTCGGATCTTTCTCCTGCGGGTTCAGGTAGACTTTTCCCGTTTCCCAGTCTTCGCTGATTTCCATGAGCACCGCGGTGACCAGGCGCAGCAGGGATGCTTCGTTTGGAAATAGCGTCGCCACACGTGTTCTGCGTTTGACCTCCTTGTTGACGCGTTCAAGCATGTTCGTGGTGCGCAGCCGCCGGCGCTGATGCTTCGGAAGCATGAACACCGTAAACCCCTCGGGCAGAGCCGACTGCATCCACTGCGCCAGTCGAGAACACGACGCGCTGTATTTTGTCACCGTCAGATCCAGCAGGCGTTCGGCCTCTGAACGCGAGGGACCCGCCTGGCTCCTGGAGCTTGAATCGAAATTACAGAAAGAAGGTTACACTAACAGAATCTCGTGGCCAGAGATAACGAGGGATATTATACAATCGTTGATTCTGTTTTAAGAGAAGAAATAGGAAGAAAAGCGACGCCTTGGAGCCAGTTGTTGCTCCTTGACGACTAACCCTATGATGGCGTTATCTAATTTTAGTGTAACCAGATGGTTAAAAAGCGCCGGCAATCGCTATCCCGCTGCCCGGAGCGGGCCCCAAGGAGAGGAGCCCACCCTGCGTCCTTCAAAACCCTTGGGGGGTGCCGAAGTTGGTCGATCTGCCGGGGACCTCGCCGCAGGCGGGCTGGCTGTCGCTCTGCGCTTCCCGGGGGAGTCAGGCGGTTGAACTCCCGGTTTGGGTAAAAATTCGGTGCGTGACGCCGCCTTTTTAGCGGGGCCGCCACCCGTTGAAACAGCCCCGGCGTGATACGGGGGGATGAGAAAAACTCCCGGTTTCTGGGGAATCCTCCCTTAAAAATGAGGCGCAGCCCCATAGACAAATTTACGCCTTTTCCATAAATTACAACCATAAATCCATTTTCCCGGCGTCCTGCCGAAGCCGAGCCGAAGATTCCCACCGACTCCAAGTTGATGGCAGACCCTGCCGGTTGCTTCTCATTCCCTTCAGCCTGTGGCCTCTTGCTTGCCGCGGGGGCCCGATTTCAAGGGCAAGCAGCGCTGTTACGCAACCTGGCAACTGAAAGGAGGGTATCATGGCGGTAAAAATTCTGATCAAACGACGCTTCAAGGAAGGCCATTTTAACGAAATCAACAGAATGCTCAAAAAAGTGCGCTACGGGGCGATGGACGAAGATGGTTATCTCTCCTCGGAAACCCTCTGGGATCACGAGGACCCCTTCCGGGTGGTGGTCGCTTCGAACTGGCGCAGCCTGGATGATTGGAGACGTTGGTATAACAGCCCCAGGAGAAAGACCGATCTGGACGAGTTCGAGAAGTACCTCGACGGGTCGACCCAGTATGAGGTCTTCGACCTCGGCCTTTATCCCCACTGAACCGCCGCGGTAAAAGCGGTTTTGGCGCTTTTTCCCCGAGGGCTGACCCCGGCCGGAGCATACCGTTGCGGGCTTGCGAGGCTTTGATGGGACGCGGTGCCGTCGCGGGCTCCCGCCGGGTAACACCATCCCTCCCCGCCGACGATCGGCGGCGGGGCGCATCCCAGCGCTCCCCTCCGGGGGACCGGCCCGTCAGGGTGTGTTGCCCGCCAAGGTGATGCATTCGGCCGCCGCGTTACACCGCATTTCCCCGCGCTGATTGCGACCGCCACCTGCCCCGCCGCAGCCCCCGGTTTTTCGTTGGCAATCCCCCCAGAATTGGTCCGCGCCGCCTGCCTGCCGGTGACGGCAAGCCCGCCCGAGGCAAAAAGGGGTTGACTTGCCCGCTGCTCCCCTCCTAAAACCTTTCCCGGTGTCCATCGGCATCGATCCGAAAACCCCGCGCAACACGGAGGGCCGCTTTGCCAGAAGGCCTTTTGATGGTCTTTACCGGAGATGGTAAGGGCAAAACCACCGCTGCCCTGGGAATGGCGCTGCGCGCCGTGGGCCACGGCATCCGGGTCTGCGTGATTCAGTTTATCAAAGGCTCCCGGTCTTGCGGTGAACGCGAAGCCGCCCGGCGCTTCAGCGACCTGATGGCGTTTCATGCCACCGGCCGTGGCTTCACCTGGGCCTCCGATGATCTCCAAAAAGACCGCCACGCCGCCCGCGAGGGCTGGGCCCTGGCATGTGCCGCCATCGCCGGCGGTCGCTACGGACTGATCGTGCTGGATGAACTGACCTATCTGATCCGTTACGGGTTCCTGACCGAGACGGCCGTGCTGACGGCCTTGGAACAACGGCCCGCCGGTCAGCACGTGGTCGTGACCGGTCGCAACGCCTCCCCCGGCCTGCTGGCCGCAGCCGATCTGGTCACCGAGATGCGCGCCGTCAAGCATCCCTTCTCGGCCGGGGTCCAGGCCCAGGCGGGGGTTGAATTCTAGTGCCGCCAACGTCCCGGGGCCGGTTGGCTCATGGAAAACTAACACCCTGCTGATGGATTTCTAACATCCGCCTGACAGGTTGCCGCGTCTAGTCGCCGGTGGTTTCGGGGCGTGTCTTGCGGTAAAGCCGGGGTGACCGGATGGCGCATGCCGGCGGCGGTTTGTCCTTGGCGCCCCTGTTGACCGTGTGCGCCCGGGTCGCCGGAAAGAGCGGATGGATCATGGCCAAAGAAAAAATTCTGGTGGTGGACGACGAAGAGGATATTCTGGAGCTGGTTCGCTACAACCTCGCCCGGGAAGGCTACACCGTGGTGATGGCCGGCACCGGGGAGGACGCCCTGGAAACGGCCCGCACCCAGACCCTGGACCTGGTCGTTTTGGACCTGATGCTGCCGGGGATCGACGGCCTCTCCGTGATGCGAAAGCTCAAGGCGCTGCCGGCCACCGGGTCGCTGCCGGTGATTCTCCTGACCGCCAAAGGGGAGGAGGCGGATGTGGTCACCGGCCTGGAACTCGGCGCCGAGGACTACATCACCAAGCCCTTCTCGCCCCGCATCCTGACGGCCCGGGTGCGGGCTGTCCTGCGCCGCCAGACCCAGGAAATACCGGGGCCTGAAACCGAGGAAATCCGGGTGCATGAGTTGGTCATGCACCCCGGTCGGCGCAGCGTTTTTGTCGCCGGCGCGCCCGTCGAGATGACTTACACCGAATTTCAAATCCTGTCATTTCTGGCTGTTCGGCCGGGCTGGGTTTTTACCCGCACCCAGATCCTGGATGCCATCCGCGGCGACGATTACCCGGTCACCGACCGCAGCGTGGACGTCCAGATCGTCGGGCTGCGCAAAAAGCTGGGCGTCTGCGGCAGCTATATCGAAACCGTGCGGGGTGTCGGTTATCGCTTCCGCGAGAGCCCATGAGAAAACCCAAGCCCCTAATCTGGCAGCTGATTCCCTCCTATCTGCTGATTATTCTGGTGTCTCTCGGGGCGGTGAGCTGGTTTGCCCTGAACTCCCTGAACTCCTTTTTCGCCCAGCGCACGGCACTTGATCTTGAAATCCGGGCCCGGATTCTTGCCGGGCAGGTTCTGGAGAACTTGCAGCCGATTGACGTCGCAGCACTGCGCCGGATCTGCCGCAATCTCGGCCGACCCACGGACACCCGCATCACGGTCATTTTGGCCGACGGTACCGTCATGGCTGATTCCCATGAGGAGCCCAGCCGGATGGAAAACCACGGCAGTCGGCCCGAGGTGCTGCAGGCGCTTGCCGTCGGGCTGGGGCGCTCCGAACGCCTCAGCAGCACCCTGGGGCAGCGTATGATGTACGTCGCACTGCCCCTGGCAGGGGAGGGCGGAACCCCTTCGGCGGTGCTGCGCGTGGCGATCCCCCTGACGGCCGTCGAAGCCCAGGTGCGGGCACTTTTCGCGAAGGTTTTGATCGGCGGGTTTTTTTCCGCCATTCTGGCCCTGGCCTTGGCATTTTGGGTTTCACGACGGATCAGCCGCCCGGTGGAGGAGCTGCGCAGCGGGGCTGAAAGATTTTCGGCCGGGGATCTCCGGCACCGCTTGGAGATCGCCGGCCCGGCCGAGTTGGCGGAACTCGCCCGCACTATGAACCAGATGGCGGCTCAGCTGCAGGAGCGGATCGATGCGGTCATCAGCCAGCGCAACGAATTCGAAACCGTGCTGACCAGCATGGTGGAAGGGATCGTGGCGATTGATCCGCAGGGGCGGGTGCTGAGCTTCAACGCGGCCTTTAGCCGGATGCTGGCGGTGCCGGCGGGCAGGTTAAAGGGCCGTGACATCCACGAGATCATCCGCGACCGCTCTTTTCACCAGCTTTTGGCCGAATCTCAGAACCTCAACAAACTCGTGCAGGGGGACTTCGTGGTGCGCCAACCGGTGGAACGGGTGTTCGACACCCACTGCGTGCCCCTGGCGGGGGTCGCCGCGAAGCCCGCCGGCACCCTGGTGGTGCTGCACGACGTGAGCCGCATGCGGCGCCTGGAAAACGTGCGGCGGGATTTCGTGGCCAACGTTTCCCATGAAATCCGAACTCCCTTGACGGCCATCAAGGGGTTTGTCGAAACCCTGATGCAGGCCGCCGAAGACCCCGAGGAGCGCCGGCGCTTTCTGGACATCATCCAGCGGCATGTAAACCGCTTGAACGACATCCTGGAGGACCTGCTGGCGCTGGCACGCCTGGAGCAGCGGGGGGAGGGGGCGGTTGTCAGCCTGGAACCCACCCCGCTGCGGAAAGTCATGGAAACCGCCGCGCAACTGGTGCAGTGGAAAGCCGACGCCCGCGGGGTGCGCCTGGTGCTGGACTGCGCCCCGGAGCTGACCGCCAAGGTCGACGCCACCCTGCTGGAGCAGGCCTTGATCAACCTGATCGACAACGCTGTCAAGTACAGTCCCGAGAAGGGGACGGTCCAGGTTGCCGCCGCTCGGGCTGACGGGGAGCTTCAAATCCGGGTGCAGGATCACGGGCCCGGAATTCCCCAAAAGTACCAGCCCCGGATTTTCGAGCGCTTTTTTCGGGTGGACAAGGCACGCAGCCGTAAAATCGGCGGGACCGGCCTCGGGCTTGCAATCGTCAAGCATATCAGCCAGGTTCACGGGGGGCGGGTATCGGTGGAGAGCAGCAGTGGCCGGGGGAGTACGTTTACCATTCACCTGCCGGCAGGCGGGTGACGGATCCCGGCGTGCAGGACGATTTCCGGGCGGAGAAGAGCATGTGCGGGGACTGCGGTTTGAATGCGGTCGTTGAACGGCCGGCAAGCGCGGGGGCTCAGGGGCTGCACTCCAGCAGCAGGCGCGATTTGCGCGCCGCAACCAGGCGGTAGTTTTTTCCGGCCAGCCGCAATCCCTCGCGGGCGGCCGTCCTGTCGATGCGGTGGACGTAGACGCTCTGGGGGTCAAGGGCCGGAATGGTCACCTCCACGCGGAGGTGGTGGGGCGGCTCCAGGCCGCGGTAGACCAGCCGCCAGCCGTCGACGGTCACTACCCGGTCGCGCTGCAGCAGCAGGCGCCCCCCGGCGTCACGGGTCGCCCACCACGTGTCGTTCGACCAGAAGGTCACCACGAGGACGAAGACCAGCAGGAGGGTCGTACCCAAAAAAGCCACCGGCAGAATGGTTTTGTTCTCCAGGGTTTTCACGGCCGGCCCTCCCTGATGGGGGTGCCGGAAGCGAGCGATCGTGAAAGGGCCCGGCAAACCGTTTTTTTCCGGGGCCCTGAAATGCCAGCGGCCGGGAAGGCGTCGCCTCTCCGGCCGCTTCAGGTTCTGCTGGCTGTCAACCCCAGACACCCCAACCAAAGGACGCTGTGAACAGAATGGAAAAAATGACAATCGCGATCATCCATTTGTCTTCCTGTTTCATGGGGCCCTCCTCTGGCAAAGGTTCTCCGCCAAGTGCCCGCCGCAGGGGCAGATAAACCGGTGCTTTCAACCGCTCCGGCAAGCGCCGGAGTCAGGGTGGGCACATCTTCAGAATTTTACGCATTTCGCTGCCTCCAGGGGGATTTCCGCCCCCAGGTCATCCCGTCCAAATATTCTAAAAACCCATCATCGATGTGTCCATAGGGCCGTCCCTCAATTATATGGGAAAAACCCCTATGGGTAGGGCGAAGGCCACCCTTTCAAGTCCGCACGGCCGCCGGGACCGCAGCCGCCTGGCCTTCGCGCTGGGCGTTGACACAGTCGCAGTGCCCGCCGAAAGCCTCCAGAAAATGCATGCAGCGGCTGGAAAGGGTGGATTTGCGGTAGAAACGGCACAGGCGATGGTCGGCCCAGTTTTTACCGGCCCGACAAAAGGACATCGCCCCGGGAACGCAAAAATTGGAAGCGGGGGAGCTATTCATCCGGAACTCCTCTTCTGGCGTGTGGCTGCCTGAAACGGCAGTGGGGTTTTGCTGACATCTTCGCAAGGCACGGGCCAAACCCAAAAAAAGTTGCAATCATTTGAAAAAACGGCAATTGTGGAAAAATAGGAGGGGGGTCACAAGTTTTTAAAAACTGCAAAATTGTAAATATTGGTTAAAATAATTTCAAATTTGTAATAAAAATTCCGTTGTTTGATTGCCGGTTAAAAATTTGCGTTCGGACCACTCTGGGGCCCTGTCCCGGTCTCTGGGCAAGGGGCGCCAAATTTCGCCTTTGGGGCTTGCATTGCATCCGGGACGGCACGATATTTGGTATGTTCCGTGACAGTCTCACGGCCGCCCGCCGTCAACGGGCGATCGTCGAAAACCTCGGTTCCAACCCGGTGGACAAAATCATCGCCTGACCTCAGGGGAGCGCCCATGAGACCCCAAAACCGTGAACACCTCAGCCTTTTGTTGGATATCGGGGAGTTGGCCGCCCTCATTACCGAGAGCTCCGATATTCACCACTTTTTGCAAAAAACCGTTGAAATGGTCTCACGCCACCTTTCGGCGACTGTCTGCTCGATCTACCTCCATGAGGAAAATCGCGACGAGTTGGTGCTGACCACGACCCTCGGTCTCAACCCCGGCGCAGTGCAGAAGGTGCGCATGCGGCCGGGTGAGGGGCTGGTGGGCGCCACCTTTGCACACAACCGGCCGGTGTGCGAGGGGGTGGCCGGTGAGAGTCCGCAGTTCAAGTACTTTCCCGAAACCAACGAGGATCGCTTCAACTCTTTCATCGCCGTGCCGATTCGCAGGGGCATCGAGCGGGTCGGGGTGTTGGTGGTGCAGCACGAGGACCGCGACTATTTTGGCGAAATCGACGTCAAGGCCCTGCAGGCGGTGGCCTCCCAGTTGGCCGGAGCCATCGGCAATGCCCGCCTGATGGTCTGTCTGACCCGCTTCGACACCTGTCGCTATGGGGAGCGGGCTGCCGCGCAGACCCTGTTCCTGAAGGGCAAGGCCGCCTCACCGGGCGTGGCCTGGGGGCCGGCGCTGGTCTTTGACCGCAGCCACAGCCGGCTGCTGGATACCGAACCTGCCGCCGGCCCGCCCCACACCCTCAAGGAGTTTCAGCGGGCCGTGGACGCCACCGTTGCGCAGTTGGAGCGCTACCAGCGGCGCCTGTCGAACCGCCTGCCGGAGAGCGCTTCGCTGATCTTTGCCGCTCACGTGATGATCCTCAAAGACGAGAAATTCATCGGCGAGATGGTCGCGCGCATCGTCGGCGGGATGGCCCCGGCGGAAGCCGTGCGGTCGGTGGCGCGGCGCTACATGGGGCTTTTCGCCGCCAGCCATCACGCCTACCTGCAGGAAAAAGCCCATGACATCAAGGACCTGGCCGGACGCATTCTCAACAACCTCTTTCAGCCGGCCCCCGAGAAGGCCGGCCTTTTCGAGGATCGGATCATCATTTCGCGGCAGCTCTACCCTTCGGAGATGCTCAGGTTCGGAATCGAGGGCGTGCGGGGCATCGTGCTGGTGGGCGGGGGGCTGACCTCCCATGTGGCCATCCTGGCCCGCTCCATGCTAATGCCGCTGGTGATTGCCGACCGGCCGGAGCTCATGCGGGTCGCCGAGGGTACGACGGTGCTGCTGGACGGCGATATCGGCAACCTCTACGTTCGACCCGGCGAGAAGATCATTCGCCGTTTCCGTGACCGTCAGGCCTCGGCGCGGGTGGCCCCGGCGGCGGGCAGGGCCGGGCACGGCGGGCGGGCCTGCACCCGAGACGGTGTCCGGGTGCACCTGCTGGCCAACATCAACCTGCTCAGCGAGTTGACCGTGGCGCGCGAGCTTGGGGCCGAAGGCGTGGGGCTCTACCGCACCGAGTTCCCGTTTCTGATTCGGACGGCCTATCCCTCGGAGGAGGAGCAATACGTGGTTTACCGCCGCCTGTTCGAGGAAATGGCCGGCCAACCGGTGACCATTCGGACCTTGGATGCGGGCGGCGAAAAAATGTTGAGCTACTCCGAGACCGGAAGTGCCGCCAACCCCGAGTTGGGACTGCGCTCGATTCGCTTTTCGCTGCGCCAGCGGGATGTTTTTTTGCAGCAGATCCGGGCCATTCTGAGGGCCGCCGAAGGTGCCGCAACGCTCCGGATCATGTTCCCGATGGTCTCAAGCCTGGACGAATTCGCGGCCGCCAAAGCGGTGGTGGGTGAGGCGGCCCGGCAGCTGGCGCGAGAGGGCGCGGGTCACCATCCAGCGCCCCAGGTGGGCATCATGGTGGAACTGCCCTCGGTGCTCGAGATCATCGGGGAGATGGCGGGCGCGGTGGATTTTTTTTCTATCGGCTCCAATGACTTTGTGCAGTACATGCTGGCCGTGGATCGCAGCAACGATGAGGTGGCCGAGTATTACCAGCCCTTTCACCCGTCGGTTTTAAGGGGGCTGGCGCGGATTGCGGCGGCGGCACGCTCCGCCCACAAGTACCTGACGATCTGCGGTGAGATGGTCCACGCTCCGACCATGCTGCGGTTTCTGGTGGGGATCGGAATCCGCAATTTCAGCCTGGACCCTCAGTTCTTACCGAGGATTCAAGATGAGGTGGCGGGTCTCGAGGTGCCCGCCGCCGAAAATTTTGCCCGCGGCCTGCTGGCCGAGGCAACCATCGCCGGGGTGCAGCGCCGGATAGGGGCCGCCGCGGCAGCCGGTGAAATTCCCTCGGCGGCCTGAGAATACGATCCCAAAAACCGCGCAGCCCCCCGGCGCCAAAGGAGCCCTGAGATGCTGAGCGCCAGAGAATATCACGACCGCACCAGCTACGACCGCCGGCGCATGGAGCCGCACCGGCTGGACTGGGCCGATCAGCCCGCGCTGTACAAGACCTACCCCGGCGTCCCGGCGCTGCCGCTCCCGCCGGTCGACGACGACGGCGATGAATCGCTCTGGGATGCGGCCGCCGGGCGCGTCCG
>JAJDNY010000145.1 GCA_022340425.1 Desulfobacteraceae bacterium
AAGGCCAATTTCTGCGTTGCGCTGCATCTCGAAGTCGCTGCGGCGTACATAAGTACGCCTCACGCCGCTGAGATTTGCGCGCCGTAACTTGAGCTTTCTACGAAACCGTCTGGTTTTTGACTTTTTACCGCTTCATCAAACTTGGTCAGGTAAGCCATCGTGCAGGGAGCCCGGCCGCGTGGCATTGCCCCCTGGCAAACCCGACGCCTGGCGGCCCCCCTGCCTGGCGCCGTAAAGAGGAGCCGAGGCCGACATGGGTTTTTTCAGTGGCATCGTTTACAACCTGAGGGGGTTGATGCTGGGCCTGCGAACCCCCCGGCTTTTGATCCTGGGACTGGTGCGCCTGGCGGCCGTGCTGGTTTTGACCGTCGCCGCCGCGAGCCTGGTGCTGGTATACCATGACGAGATCCTGGCCCTGATCTGGACGCGCCCCGCCAGTATGTGGCTGATCTGGCTGTGGCATCTTTTTTCTTGGCTGTTGGGGTTGCTCTTGCTGGGGGTGTCGGCGCTGGCGGCCTACATCGTTTCCCAGATCCTCTTCAGCGTGGTCATCATGGACGCCATGTCCCGCCTGACGGAGGTCCGGGTGCGCGGCGCGGCCCGCGAGCCCACCCAGCGGCCGCTTTTTAGCCATTTTTTCCACCTGCTGCGCCAGGAGATCCCGCGCAGCGTTTTCCCGGTGGTGCTCACCCTGGTCTTGACCGTCCTGGCCTGGTTGACCCCCCTGGGTCCGGTCTTGACGGTGGCCGCCCCGCTGGTGGCGGGCGCCTTTCTCGCCTGGGATGCCACCGACCTTGTACCGGCGCGCCGGCTGCTGCCCTTCGGGGAGCGGTTTCGCCTCTTCCTGCGGGCACTGCCCTTCCACCTGGGCTTCGGCCTGCTGTTTTTGGTCCCGCTGCTGAATGTCCTGGTGCTCTCGTTTGCACCCGTCGGGGGCACCCTCTATTTCCTCGACCGCGACGATGCCGACCGAGAACGATGACGCCCGCAAGACCTGCCCAAGGGTGTGCGCATGCCCGAGCTGCCTGAAGTGCAAACCATAGTGGACGACCTGCTGGCGGCCGGCCTGCCCGGCGCGGCCGTCACGGCCGTTGCGGTCTACTGGCCGCGCAGCGTGGCCGGCCTGAATGTTTGCGAATTCACCGAACGCCTCAGCGGCCGGCGGATCAGCGGCATCCGGCGCCGGGGCAAGTTCATCGTCTTCGACCTCGCCCCAGACTTGCACCTCCTGGTTCACCTGCGCATGAGCGGCCGGCTGCTGCTGATGGCCGGCGGGGGCGAGCTCTCCCCCCACCAGCACGTGATCATCGCCCTGGACGACGGCCGAGAGCTGCGCTTCCACGATCCGCGCAAGTTCGGGCGCATGTACCTGGTGGCGAAGGCCGGTGAGCGGTTGGGCCGATTGGGCCCCGAGCCGCTGGCGCGGGGCTTCACCGCCCGCCGCCTGGCCGAGGGTCTGGGCGGGCGCAAGCGCAGCCTTAAACCCCTCCTGCTGGACCAGAGCTTCATCGCCGGGCTCGGCAACATCTACGTCGACGAGGCCCTCTGGGACGCCCGCCTGCATCCCTGCCGCCGTTCGGACTCCCTGGCCGCAGACGAGGTCGTCGCCCTGCACCGCGCCATCCGCAAGGTGCTGCGGCGGGGGCTGCGCAACAACGGCACCTCCCTGGGCGCCGGCCAGTCCAATTTCAACTCCATTGGGGAAAAGCCGGGCAGCAACCGCGAAGCCCTGAGGGTCTTCCGGCGCACCGGTCTGGCCTGCCCCCGCTGCCGCAGCCCCATCGCCCGCATCATCGTCGGCCAGCGCAGCACCCACATCTGCCCGCGCTGCCAAACCGCGCCATAGCGACCGTGAAGCGTCGGGAGCTTCCGGCACAAGGCCTTTAGGGGCGGGGCGCAGGCCCCCGCCCGGGGGTCTTTCAGACGGTGAGAAGCTGCAGGCGTCCGGTCAACTGGGCGAAGCGCTCGGCCGAGAGTTCCTCCCACGGGGTGACGGGGTTGAACTGAAAGGTCGATTTGATGTCGGGGGCAAAGACCTTGCCGGATTTTAGCAGCGGCCTTTTGAGCAGAAATTTGAATTCAGCGCCCAAGTCCAGCAGCAGGTCCAGGTCGTCGCTGTCCTCCAGGAGCGCCACCACCTCGACGTTGCGGATGCGGCCGTAGCCCTTCAGGTGGCGGCGGCCCTGCCGATCGGCAAAGATCTGGACAACCGCGTCCTCCAGCGGCGCCGCCTGATCGGAATCGTTTACCAGCCAGGCCCGCTCCACAATATAGTCGCCCTCGTCAAAGGGAATCCAGTCATCCATTTCAGCTGATCCTTCCGCTCGCATCTGCGTTTAAAACTATTGACTTTAATTTCAGCAAAATAGACAAAAGAGAAGTCGGTGTCAAGCCGACGGACAGTAAGCGGCCGCGGTTCGGGCGGCGCGCCGTAAAAAAACCCGGGAGTTCTGAAAGGCAGTGGGGGGCAGCGAAAATGGCATCCAACCCAAACCCGCCGGAGCAGGTGACCGCGACGGCCCATGGCGTGACCTGGGACCTGACCGGGTTTTTCCCGTCCTTGGACGGCCCCGAGATGCGGCGCTTCAAAACGGCCCTGACCGCGGACATCACCTCCCTGGCCCGCGAAGCGGAGGCGCTGGGGCCCCTGGAGCAGGCAAGCGCCGATGCCTGGGAGACGATCGTGCTGGCCGCCGAAGAGGTCCAAAGCCGCCTGGCGCACCTTTCGGCCTACCTCGACTGTCTGACGGCGGCCCACGCCGGGGACGAGGCCTATGCCCGCGAGCGCGCAGCAATCGCCCGCCTGTGGGCCGAGTTTGAAAAGTGCGATGTCGCCCTGCTGGGGGCCTTCAAACCGGTGGAACCCGCGCTTTTCGAGGCCTTCATCGCCCGTGCCAAACTCAAGCCGGTGGCCCACGCCCTGGGCCGGGTGCGCCAGCGGGCGGCCTTCAGCATGTCCAGCGCCGAAGAGATCCTGGCCGCCGATCTCGGCGTCGACGGCCTCGACGCCTGGGGGCGGCTCTACGACGGGATCACCGGCAAGCTGAGCTTCGAGTTTGTCGACAAAAGCGGCCAAACCGAACGCCGCCCGATTGCCCAGTGGCGCAGCCTGATGTCGGACCCCAACCGGGCCATCGGGCAGGCGGCGTTTGCCGGCGGCAACCGGGCCTGGGCCGGCATCGCCGACGTCTGCGCAGCGGCCCTGAACGCCATCGCCGGCACGCGCCTGACCTTAAACCGCCACCGCGGGATCGCCGATTTCCTCGACCGCGCCCTCTTCCAGGCCGGCATCCGGCGCGACACCCTGGAGGCCATGTACACGGCCATCCACGGCCGGATCGACACCGCGCGCGCGATCCTGCGGGCCAAGGCCGGATTCATGGACCGCACGGGCATCTGGTTCTTCGAGCGCGAAGCCCCCCTGCCGCTGGCGGACACAGGCCTCTACAGCTGGTCGCAGGCCGCCGCCAAGGTGGCGGCGTCTTTTGCCAGGGGCTACCCCGATCTGGGCGCCTACTTTCGCAGTATGCTGAACGCGCGCTGGATAGAGGCCGAAGCGCGCCCCGGCAAGCGCCCCGGCGCCTTCTGCACCGACTCTCCGCTGACCGGGGAGCAGCGGATCTTCATGACCTTCGGCGGCACCCTGGGCAACATCACCACCCTGGCCCATGAGGTCGGCCACGCCTGGCACAGCCACCTGCTGCGCGACCTGCGGCCCCTGGCCCGGCACTACCCCATGACCCTAGCCGAAACCGCCTCCATTTTTGCCGAAAGCCTGCTGGCCGAAGGCATCCACCGCGACCCGCAGATTCCCCCGAAGCAGAAGCTGCTGATGCTGGACGAAGCCCTCTCGGGGGCGGCGGTCCTGCTGCTGGACATCACCACCCGTTTCGAGTTTGAAAAGGCCTTCTACGCGGAGCGCGGCCGTGGCGAGGTGTCGGTTTCGCGCCTGAAGGCGCTGATGTGCGACACCCAGCGCCGGATTTACGGCGACAGTCTCCTGGCCGACGGTGTCGACCCCTATTTCTGGGCTTCCAAGCTGCACTTTTACATCACCGAAACCAGCTTCTACAACTTCCCCTACACCTTCGGCTTCCTGTTGGCCCGCGCCCTGACCGCCCTTTTCCGCAGCGAGGGCCGCGACTTTCTGCCCCGCTACGAAAATTTTCTGAAGGCCACCGGCAGCGACACGGTGGAGAACGTCTGCCGGGCGACCCTGGGGCTGGAGCTGGGCGCGCCGGCGTTCTGGGAGGCGGCCATCGACAGCCTGAAGGCGCCCCTGACGCGCTACCGGCGACTGCTGGCCGAGGCCCGCGCAGCCGGCCCGCAAGGTTGAGCCGGACGGCGGCGGGTCACGCAGCGGGCGCCGCCCACCGCGGCCCCGCCCATCCGCACAAAGGAGGTTTACAATGGTCCAACTCACCTGGTACAGTCACGCCTGCTTCCAGCTGGAAACGCAGCGGACGAAGCTTTTGATCGATCCGTTTTTCACCGGCAATCCGCTCGCGCCGATCCCGGCCGCGGCGGCCGCGGCCGATTATATCCTGGTCTCCCACGGCCACGGGGACCATATCGGCGACACCGTCGAAATCGCCCGGCGCACCGGGGCGACCGTGATCTCCAACTATGAAATCCAGACCTGGCTGGCCCGCCAGGGTTTGGAAAAGCTTCACCCCCAGCACATCGGGGGCGGCTTCGACTACCCCTGGGGCCGGGTCAAGCTGACCATCGCCCAGCACGGCTCGATGCTTCCCGACGGCAGCTATGGCGGCGCCCCGTGCGGCTTCCTGTTTTACATCGAGGGCCGCAAAATCTACCACGCCTGCGACACGGGCCTGTTTTACGACATGAAGCTGATCGGGGAGGAAGGCATCGACCTGGCGATTCTGCCCATCGGGGATAATTTCACCATGGGGCCGGCCGACGCCCTGCGGGCGGTGAAGCTGATCGCCCCCAAACGGGTGGTGCCGATCCACTACGACACCTTCGAGGTCATACGGCAGGACCCCGAGCTGTGGGCGGCCCAGGTGGCGCGCGAAACCAGCGCCCGGGTCACGGTGATGCGGCCGGGGGAGCGGATCACGCTCTGAGACCCTCCCCGGCCCGGAGGTGCGGGTCCGGGAAAAAACACATCAGGGGAAAGGAGAAATCGATGGAAGACTGCGTTTTCTGCAAGATCGTGGCGGGAGCCCTGCCCTGCGTCAAGATCTACGAGGATGAGCGGGTGCTGGCATTTGCCGACATCAACCCGATTGCCCAGGGCCACACCCTCCTGATTCCCAAAACGCACGCCGAAAACATCTGGGAGATCAGCGCTGAGGACATCGGCGCCGTCGCCCGCGCCGCGCGCAAGGTGGCCGCCGCCATCCGCAAGGCCCTCAACCCGATGGGCGTCGCCGCCCTGCAGCTCAACGGCCGCGGCGTCGACCAGTTGGTGATGCACTACCACCTGCACCTGGTGCCGCGGGCCGCCGACGGACCGCCCCTGCCCGTTACCAGCTGGACCATGACTCCCGGCGACATGGCGGCCATCGCCAAGACCGCCGAGCGCATCGCCGCGGCCCTGGACTAGCCCCCATCGGCGCCGCCGGCGAGTGGCCGAGTGTCGGTCGGCGTCGGGCCGGGGGCGCCTGAGGCGGCCACCAGACGGTTGATGACGATCCGGTGGGACTTGGCGAAGGCCGCGATCCGGCCGGGGTCAAAACCCCCCGCGCGGTAGGTGCGCCGGAAATCGGGCTGGTCCAGCAGAGTCAGGATGAAGGTCAGGTGGCCGCTGTAGCCGGTTTCATCCAGCCGCTGCAGCTGCTGCACGGTGTTCTGCGCCAGGACCACGGCGGCGCGGTGAACGGTTGGGCCGGTGGCGCCGCACGGCCGCAGTGAATAGAGCTGGCGGCAGCTGAACGGCCGCAGGGGGTAGATCCGGCAGTTGTCGCGGCCGTCCAGAAAGGGGCAGCGTGCCGCCCGGCCGTTTTCCTTGAGCCGCCGGTTCTCGGCGATCTTCCCGGAGAGCGCGACCCGCTGGGAGCGCGGCCGGGCCGCCAGCCAGGCCCGGATGAGGCAGCCCTCCAGGGTCAGGATGTCCAGCGGTCCGTGGTGGGTGCAGCAGAAGGCGCAGCCCGCGCGGCAGACGGCCCCCTGCTTGAACCCCTGCGCCGCGGCTTCGTAAGCCGCATAAATTTCGGTCAAGCGCCTCTGTTTCTGCGTCCACATCCTTCCCTGCCCCAGGCCCGGCTGACCGGCCCCTGAAGATTGACAGTTCCGTAAAAAGGCCAATTTCTGCGTTGCGCTGCATCTCGAAGTCGCTGCGGCGTACATAAAGTACGCCTCACGCCGCTGAGATTTGCGCGCCTTGAACTTGACCTTTTTACGAAACTGTCTGGATTTTGACTTTTTATTGATTCATCAAGATTGGCGGTTCCGCAAAAAGCCCAATCTCTGCCTTGCGCTGCATCTCGAAGTCGCTGCGGCGTACATAAGTAGGCCTCACGCCGCTGAGATTTGCGCGCCGTAGCTTGAACTTTTTTCGAAATCGTCTGGTTTTTGACTTTTTGCCGCTTCATCAAGATCAGCGTTGCTAATCGAATTTGACCGCGCTGAAGCGCATCAGCTTACTCCAGTTGTGGTGGGATTCGATGTAGCGGACCGTTCCGGTCTTGGCGCGCAGCACCAGGGAGTGGGTCACCGCGCCGCTGCCGGTGAAATCCACCCCGCGCAGGAAGGTGCCCCCCGAAATCCCGGTGGCAGCGAAGAAGACATCCTCACTGGCGACCAGCCTGCGGACGTCCAGAATTTCGCTCAGGTCCAGGCCGGCGGCCGCCAGGGCCGCTTTTTCGGCGGGGCTCTGGGGGTCCAGCCGGCAGAGCATCTCGCCGCCTACCGCCCGGATGGCGCAGGCGGCCAAGACCCCCTCGGGGGTGCCGCCGGTGCCTATCATCACGTTCACCACCGAATTGGGATCCACCGCCATCAAAGCCCCGGCCACGTCCCCGTCGGTGTGCAGTTGAATCCGGGCACCGGCCTGGCGGATGCGGGCGATCAACTCGCGGTGGCGGGGCTTGTCCAGAACGAACACCACCAGGTCGTCGACGTCCTTGCCCAGCGCGCGGGCGACGTTTCGCAGGTTGTCCTCCACGGGCGCATCCAGGTCGATCCGCTCCCGTGCCGCGGCCGGCACCACCAGCTTCTGCATGTAATAGCTGGGCCCGGGGTCGAACATCGTCCCCGCCGGGGAGACGCCCACCACCGAAATGGCGTTGGGGCGCCCCAGGGCCAGCAGGTTGGTGCCCTCCACCGGGTCCACGGCCACATCCACTTGCGGGCCCCGGCCGCTGCCGAGCTTCTCGCCGTTGAAGAGCATCGGGGCCTGGTCTTTCTGACCCTCGCCGATGATGACGGTGCCGTCGATCTCCAGGGCGTTGAAGGAAAGCCGCATGGCATCCACGGCCGCCGCATCCCCCTCTTTTTTGGCGCCTTTGCCCAGCCAGCGGGCCGAGGCCAGCGCGGCGACCTCGGTCACCCGCACCAGGTCCAGGGCCAGGTTGCGTTGGGGTGACTCCATCCTGCCTCCCAGTCTGCCGCCGCTGGGGCGGTCAGGGCGCCAGCGCCTCCAAGAGCGCCGGCCAATCCTCGACGGTCTCGCCGTCGGCAGTTTTCTCGAAGCTGAAGCGCTTTTCGACATGCGCTTTGGCTGCGGCCAGCAGCCCGGCCGAGCCCACCACGGCAAATGGCCGGACCCCGTGGGCGGCCAGGTGCTTGAAGGTGGCTTCGCCGCGGTTGCGCAGGACGACCGTCTGGGGCAGGCCGCTATCGGTCAACCACTTCTCGTTGACCAGGGCGCCCAGCGGACTTTCCAGATAGATCAAGCGGAAGCGCCGGCTGAGACTTTCCAGGGCCGCCGCGCCGCCCTCGCGCAGCCTCTGGTCCAGCGGATGGCTTCGCAGGGCGGCGTCGATCTCCACCACCACAACTTTTTCATCCGGTTTTAGAACCAGCAGGCGGCCGCTGTCCTGGAAATTGCGCCAGCGGGCCGCGAGGCGCAGCTCACCCGCGGCGCCCGGCGTGTATTTGAGATAGCCCCGGCCGTCGGCGCCGGTCAGAATCTCGCCCAGCGCGCGTTCGTCCAGATGGAGTTGAACCCGCGTCCCGCCTTCGGGAAAGCCGAAACGCCGGGTTTCCACCTCTATAAACACCGCGCACCCCACGGCGGTGACGCGGTCGTAAACCCTTACGCCGGCATCCGCGGCCGGGGCCGTGACCCAGAGGGCGGCCAGCAAGGCCAAGAGCACCCGGCCGATCATGGCCATGGCCCGGGGCGCCTCAAGCCGGACCGGTTTGAAAGCGCTCTTGCGGCCGGCCACAGCGGCCCCCCGGCTGCCCGGCACCAGTTGACCCCTCATGACAGTTCCCTTGGCCGCATCCTCATCCCCCCCGGCGGCCGCGGCGCGCCATTCAGCCCCAGGCCCCCCGACCACGTTCACTTCAACCATTCGCTGAGCGCCCCGGAAGTCCTGGTGAGGCGGTAGCGGATGAAGGCGTTTAAGCAGACCATGGCCCGCTGGGCGGTCAGAAAAGTGGGGACCCCGCCCGCGTCCAGGATCTGGCCGAACTTGTTGTAGACCGCATCCGCCCCCGAAACCACGTTGACCGACACCACCGTGGGTTTGCGGTGGCGGTGGACCAGCCGCACGATCCGCGCGGCGATGTTCTCGCGGTTGCGGTCGATCTCGTCATCGGTGGTGTGGATGACGATGCTGTGGGGTACGATGGAAATGAACAGGGCGTCCACCGCATCCGATCCCAGGAGCGTGTCGATGCAGCGCTCGTAGACGTCCTCGCCGGCCATGGGGGTCAGGTCCAGCAGGGATTCGACCGCCACCAGCGGCGGCAGGATGGCCCGCAGGCGCGCCGCGGTTTGCGGTTCGAACTGGGCCACCTCCAGGCCGCCGAGATTGTCGGCAGCGTATGTTTTTTCGTAGCCGGCGTTGGCGACGATAGCCAGCCGGTTGCCGCGCACCTCGAAGTCGTTGAGGAGCGCGAAGGTCTTGATGAAGTCGCCGTGGTCGAGCATCGTGTCGGTCACGATCAGGCCGGCCTGCTTCAGGGCCGCCTTGGCCACCGCGTACTCGCCGGCGATGCTGGCGGTGTGGGATTCGGTGGCCCGCCGGCCGGCCTCGGTGCGCCCGGCCTTGTAGACGATCACCGGTTTGGTGCAGCGGCGCGCGGTGTTGAAAAACTTGCGACCGCCGCCTTTTTTGAAGCCTTCGATGTAACAGCCGATCACATCCACGGCGGGGTCCCCCTCCAGGTAGGCGATCAGGTCGGCGGGGTCCACGTCCAGCTGGTTGCCGTAGCTGACGATGACCTTGGGGGAGATGGCATGCCGCAGGTTGTAGATTTCGGTGATGCCCAGAGCGCCGCTCTGGCTGAGGATCGCGACGTTTTTGGGCTTGGCCAGGTTCAGGCGGAATTTTTCCTCGGGCACGAAAAAGGTGTTCAGTCCGGGGGCGTCGTCGTCCCCGCTGTAGACGATGCCCAGGCAGTTGGGGCCAATGATGCGGATCCCGTTGCGGTGAGCGATGGCCAGGAGCTGGGCCTCGATGTCGGCGTTCTTGCGGGTCTCGCTGAAGCCGCCGGGAATCAGGATCACCGCCCGGACCCCCTTTTCGGCGCAGGCGGCCATCACCGGCACGGTGTTTTCGGCCGGCACTGCCACCACGGCCAGCTCCACCCGGGCGGGGATGTCGGCCAGCGATGGGCTGATGGGCAGCCGCCGCTCCCCGAAATCCAGGCGGCCCCCTTTGGGATTGACGGCGCAGACATCGCTGCGCTTCATCTGCAGCAGGTTGCGCACGATGATGTTGCCGGAGGTGGCCGGGTCCGTGGCGCTGACGCCGATGACCGCGATGCCCTGGGGCTCGAAAAAGGGGGTCAAGGCGCCTTCGGGCGCGGCCAGGCTGGTGATCGTTTCGGCCGCCCGAGGGGCGAAGGCGGCGAAGCCGTCCAGGGCCATGAAGCGCCCCGCGGCTGCGAAGACGAAGGGGTTGATCTCGAACTCGCGGAGCACGAAGCGCGTGCCATGGTCGAAAAAATTGGAAAAACCGACGGCCAGGCGGCTCAGTTTGAGGCCGGCCTCCACGATTTTGGCGACGTAATCGGTGTGCCCCTCGGCCAGATATTTTTTCTGAATGGCGGTGGAGTTGAGCAGCGCCTGGGCCCACTGTCGGTCGATGGGGGCCAGGATCAGGTTGGGTGGCGAGAAGTTCTCGGCGAAGTGCTCGGCATCGGACCCGCCCTTGCTGAAGGAAATCACCGGCCCGAAGGCGTCGCTTTCACGAAACCCCAGCAGGACCTCGTTGCCCAAGTCCTTGGCGTAGTCCTCCCAGGCCGCCAGCAGGATCCCGTCGGGCAGATGCCCCCGGGCCTGGAGTTCGTCCCACATGCGCTGGAAACTGTAGCGGATGAAGTCCAGGTCCTTGTGGACGATGCGCACCCCGCCGGCCTTGAGCTTGTGGGTGATGTCGGGGGCGGCGACCTTGAGCACCACCCGCGGGCTGGGCAAGCGCGCCAGGACTTCGGGGGTGATTTGGGCCGCCTTGCGCACGAAGACGTGGGCCGGGGTGGCGATCCCCAACTTCGCCAGGATGCGGTAGACCTCGTGCTCGTAGAGGACCTGACGTCCGCGCAGGTAAACCCGGCCGAGCAGGGAATCGATGGCCTTCAAAAGGGCGGGGTTGAGCGTCTCGGGCATATGGGGCCTCTTGGGGAATTGCGCAAACGGCACAATTTCGGGGCCGATCAGTACTTTGGCGCCTGGCGCACGAACCAGTCGATCAACCGGCCGGCGATGCTGCCCCAGCCCGGCACCGGCGGCAGGGATTGCGCCCGAAACCAGCCCGCATGGCTGATCTCACGGCCGTCGGCGCGGATCACGCCGCCGGCGTATTCGGCCGTAAAGGCCACCATCAGGGAACTGGAATAGGGCCAGGGCTGGCTGCCGAAGTAGGCGATCCGGTCGACCCGGATACCGGCCTCCTCCATCACCTCGCGCCGCAGGCAGGCCTCCAGGGTTTCGCCCGCCTCCACGTAGCCCGCAACGACGCTGTAGCGGCCGGCCGCCATGCCGCGGCGGCGCACCAGCAGGAGTTCCTCACCCTTGACGACGGCCACGATGATGCAGGGGTTGATGCGCGGGTAAACCGTCAGATCGCAGCCTCGACACAGGCGGGCGCGCTCATCGGGCTTGTCCTGCAGCGGCCCCCCGCAGCGGCTGCAGAAATGGTGGCGGCGGCGCCAGTCGAGGATCTGATAGGCGTATCCCGCAGCCTGGTGGAGTTCGTCGGGCAGATCCCCGAAAAGACTGCGCACGGAGCGAAACGCCATCCCGGCGGGCATCCCCGCCCCGTTGGTCAGCGCGGCCGCATAGGCCGGGTCCCCGTTCAGCCGGCCAAGGCCCTGGGGAGTGGTCAGCCCGGGCAGCCCCCCCCCAAAATCGACCTGTCGGGGAATCGCCGCGCCGCCACCGCGCAGGTCGACCAGGAGCTTGTTTTCCCGGAAGAGAAACCACCAGGCCCGATCGGTGGCCTGGATTCCGGCAATAAAGGCGGGTTCAAAGGGCATTTCGGGCCCCCTTCGGCCAGCACGCGCCAACCCGGGGGCGGCTGCCGGCCGGATAGCGGTTTTCAAGAGTTGCTGAAAGTGTTATAAAAATCAGGACGGGATGCCTTTCAACCGTTCAACTGCCGGCCGCACACCTGGCGCCCGGGGGGCGTCGACGCCCCCCGGTGACGCGATAAGGGAGTCGTCCATGGACCAGCGCGAGCTTTTATCCGAATCCCTGGCCGAGGAAGTACTCACCGACATGGCCGAAAACTTCTTCGGCACCCGCACCCAACTGGAGCGCCGGATCGACCGGCTGTATGCCCACTCCCGGCGCCTGCATCAAAAAGCCCGCCGGGTGGCCAGCGCCGCGGCCCTGCTGCGCCGGCTGCTGCTCGACGAGGTGGAAACCCGCAGCCTGGGCAAGGCCCTGGGCGCGGCCCTGGACGAATTCGCGGCCGCGCCGCCGCCGAGCCCGCCGCCCCACTGGCCCTTCGCCCTGACCCGCCGCGGGGTTTTCACCCAGCTGGTCCTGGACGCCTACGGCGATTTGCATGCCGTCCGGGAGGAATACATGCTGGGCCGCTATATCCCGGACCCCGAGATCAAAGGCCGGATGCGGGTGACCGTCAACTACGCCAGTTTACGGAAATTCTGCGACCGTTTGAACGCGGATATCGACCGTGTCAACCGTCAGGCGTCGCCCTCGCAGCTATTGCAGTACGTCAAGCGCTTCGATGTGATCCAAGAGGAGCGGGCCAATATTCTCGGGTCCGGCTTCGACGGCAAAACCGCCCTGATCGATCAGCGCATGGCATTTGAAAAGATCGATTTCGATGCGCTGGGCCTGCCCGTCTTCCCCACCCTTCCGCCTGTTGCAAAGGCCCAGGCCCCCATCAAAAAATTCTGCCGGGACCTGTACCGGCGACGCCCGGCGGAAATTGTGGAGATGATGCGCACCTTGAGGGGCGGCGGCTAATCCGCTGCGCCGACCAGCGCGGACTCAGTTCTTGATATAGCCCCACTCCACCAGCCGCCGGTGGGCGTGTTGGGCCTTCTCCCCCTGTCGGACCACCTGCAGATAGCGGTAGTAATTCTCGGCAGCCTCCTTGCGGCGCTGCATGCCTTCCAATGCGTACCCCTTGAAAAAGCTGATGTTGGGATTGCCGCTGAGCAGCCTGTCGTAGCGGGTGAAGGCCTTATAAGCCCCCTCGTAGTCCTTGCTCGCAAGCCGCGCATAGCCGCCCAGATAGTGGGCCTGGGCCTCCGCCGGATAGACCTGCTGGGCCGATTCCGCGTAGCGGGCGCCCTCGACATACTTCTTCTGGACCAGTTGGCATTTGGCCATCAGCACGAGACCGGCATAGTCCCCGGGGGCCGCCCGCAGGGCCGAGCGGAACTGAGTTTCGGCAGCGCTGTAATTCTGGGCGCCCATCTCCTTTTCGCCGTTCTGCATGGCCTCGATGGCGCCCCGGATCGCCCGCAGGCCGGCGGTGTGGTCCATGTAGCGCTCGCGGTAGAGGGGTTGCCCGCCGGCGTAGCGGTACTGGCCCCCGGCCATCGCCAGGGCGGTCTGGTAGCGTTCGGTGCTCATGGGGTGGGTTGAAAAGAGCAGCGCGGTGGCGCTTGCATGGCCTTTGGAGAGTGTGTTGAGCATGTTCATCAGGCCGACGAAGCCCTCGCTGCCGTACCCCGCCCGGGCCAGGTATTCCATCCCGAGGGCGTCGGCCTGGCGTTCGTTGTCGCGGCTGTAGGAGGCCAGCAGCGCCCCGGCACCGAGCATTCCCAGCTGCGAGGTCAGCTCCCCCAGGGCGGAGCTCTGGGTGCCGGCGACAATCGCCAGCCCCCCCACCAGGCTTTGGGTCAGCATCCCCTTGGACATCTGCTCGGCGGTGTGGCGGGCGTTGACGTGCCCCAGCTCATGGCCCAGCAGGGCGGCCAACTCGGCCTCGTTCTGCAGTTTGAGAAGAATGCCGCGGGTGGCGGCGATGCTACCGCCGGGAAAGGCGTAGGCATTGACGTAGGTGGCGTTGACGCAGCGGAAGGAATAGGGCATCTGCGGGCGATGGGTGTGGGTCGCCAATTTCAGACCGGTCTGGTGGATGTAGCGGTTGAGGGCCGCGTCCTGGACGGCGCCGTAATCGGACGAAAACTGGTAGGGGGAATTCTGGCGGTCCAGCTGAATCTCCTGGTCCTCGGAGACCAGCATCAACTGGGAGCGGCCCGTCACCGGGTTGACCGCGCATCCGGTCAAGAGTCCGCCCGCCGCCAGCGCGGACAAGCGGATGAACTGCCGTCGGCTGAGCACCGCCGTCAGCGGGCGCCCGCCTCCTGTGGTCACCATGTCAAACGCCTCCTGATCTTGGCGATACTGAAATCGACGCCCTGCCCACTGACCGATTCCCAGGGAAATAGGTGCGATCGGTTTTTTTATATCATAAAAAAGCCCTCGGCGGGTGTCAACCGCCATGGCCAAAGGCGTCGGCGGTGAACACCTCATTTTGAGATTTGACTCTTAATTGGATTGCACTCCCGGGGAAATGGGATTAAAATCGTTTCGGAAATCTGAAAACCGGACCGGCACCGCCGGGTGCCGGCCGATCACCGGTGAGGGGGAGGTGAAGCCATGGCGCATCTAACTATCGAAGCGGCGATTGAAGCCGTCAAAGCGGGCAAAATGGTCATCCTGGTGGATGACGAAGATCGGGAGAACGAGGGCGACCTGATGATGGCCGCCGAAAAGGTGACCCCCCAGGCGATCAATTTCATGGCCCGCTACGGCCGCGGCCTGATCTGCCTGCCCATGACCGGCGCCAAGCTCGACGCGCTCGACCTGCCCCTGATGGTCGGCCACAACACCTCGCAATTCAAAACCGGGTTCACCGTCTCCATCGAGGCCCGCCGCGGAGTGACCACCGGCATTTCGGCCGCCGACCGGGCCCACACGATCCTGACGGCCGTGGCCGGCAACGCGCGCCCGGAAGACCTGGTGCGGCCGGGCCACGTTTTTCCACTGCGCGCCCGCAACGGGGGGGTCATGGTGCGCGCCGGGCAGACCGAAGGGGCGGTGGACCTGGCGCGCCTGGCGGGACTGAAGCCCGCCGGGGTGATCTGCGAAATCATGGATGAGGACGGCAGCATGGCGCGCATGCCGGCCCTGGATAAATTCAGCGAGGCGCACGGCATCGGGATCTGCACCATCGCCGACCTGATCGAATACCGCATGGGGACCGAATCTTTCGTGCGCCGCGCGGCGGAATCGGTCATCCCCACGCTTTACGGCGGGGAATTCAAGATCATCGTCTATGAAAACATCGTGGACAATTTCCAGCACATCGCCCTGGTCAAAGGCACCATCGACCCCGACAGCCCGGTGCTGGTGCGGGTGCACTCGGAGTGTTTCACCGGCGACATCTTAAGCTCCCTGCGCTGCGACTGCGGCGATCAGCTGCACAAGGCCATGGCCATGATGGAAGAGGCTGGCGCCGGCGTGCTGCTCTACGTGCGTCAGGAGGGGCGCGGCATCGGGCTGGTGAACAAGCTCAAGGCGTATGTTCTGCAGAACGAGGGCTTCGACACGGTGGAGGCCAACCAGGAGCTGGGCTTCAAGGCCGACCTGCGCAACTACGGGATCGGCGCCCAGGTCCTGGTGGACCTGGGGGTGCGCAAAATGCGGCTGATCACCAACAACCCCAAAAAGATCGTCGGCCTGGAGGGCTACGGCCTGAGCGTTGTGGAGCAGGTACCGATCGAGATCAGACCCAACACCTACAACCGCTGCTACCTGGAGTGTAAGAAACTCAAAATGGGGCACCTGCTGAACATCGACACCACCTGACGCCGGGGCGGCGGCGGCAGGCTCACGGCGCGGCGGGCAGCGCCTCCCGGCCGGTGAGCGCCTGCCATTTGGCGTCGGTCAGCTCTCCCAGGCGAAAGCCGGCGCTGCCGCCGTGTCGCCGCCGGAAAGCCTCCAGCAAGCGCGGTTCGTCCCGCAACGGCACCACCGCCGGCCCCATCGGCCCCACCACGTCGGAGCCCGCCACCCAGATCAGCACATGGGCGTCCAGCTGTTCACCCGAAAAATACTCCCGCACCACCGCTCGCCGGAGCGCGTCGGCCGGCACCCCCAAGAAATACTCGGGGTGCAGCCAGGAGCGGATCATGCAGCCGGCGCTGCAGAAATAAAAGGTACGCCCGTCCGTGAGTTGAATGGCGCAGGAAAAACGGGGGTATTTGACCACCTTCATGGCGCAGAG
>JAJDNY010000146.1 GCA_022340425.1 Desulfobacteraceae bacterium
TTCTTGCTGAAGTTTCCTACAAAAGTCTCACCCTGCCATCCACAGAATTAGCTCCACAAGAGAATTTAGCACGGATTTGCGTGGGACTGGGAAAAATCAAGCCAAAATTTGCCACGCCAGGTTGGACGCTTTCCTTGAAAACCCAATAGGTTCTGAAAATGATCCCGAAACGGCCCTTTTCGGGGGCCAAGACCTTTGCCCGGGCCCGACGGACCATGGCTGCCCTCAATAGATTCAACACGGCGGCTTTCATTACTGCGCAGAACCTCGCGGCCTCAAATCCCCTGACCCGGAACTTTTTGATCACTGTAGGACGGTCAAGCTCCCTATGGTAATTTTTCTTTGTTTGAAAGGGCAGGGGGGTAAACACAAAGGCTGAACTCTGATCGATCCTGTGCCGAGAGTGCTGATGGGGTCACTTTTTCACCTTATGGTTGAAAACATTGCTAAGAATTTACTCATTTCAGTCAAATAGAACTTGCTTTTAATGGCTGAAATTAAAAGGAAAAGCCCGGAAATCAGTCAAACACGGTTTTGGTGGGGAGACTGATTCGACTCCCGCCGCCTCCACCATTTTTAAAATTTGGAATTTTTGTAAAATCAGGGGATTACGCTTATCGCGGAATTCCCTGTTTTGCTTATGGGGTCACTTTTTCACGCCGTACCCAATTGCCCGCCCCGGCCAGCCTCGTTACCACCCGCCTCGTCACCGGGTGTCGCATTTGGATCATAGACGTTGTTCATAAATGCGGCGCCCTCATCCCGCTAGTGGTGCTGCCCAAAAAGGGTAAGCGCCGGAAGGTGGACCAACAGCGCGAAGGGCCAAAAAGTTCGGGAAGATCCGTAAATGGCATGCGGGGGTGGAGTCCTGAATTCATGCCCTGATAAACGGCAATGGAATGGGGGTATGCCGCGACAAGGGTGTCATCGCAAACGAACGCTACATAGCCGCCGCGGTAATTGGCCGGAATCTTCAGATCCTGGGAGGGGTCCTGCTTGCCAAAGAGCATGAAAAACGAAAAAAAGACCACCCGCTGCAATAACTGATGGGATAGAGCCCTCAGGATTGCCAGCGAAAGGCAAGAAGAGGCGAGGTGCGCCTAAAAATCCGGCCCAATGTGCCTACAATCGGCCTTGAAACGGCAGCCCCAAGGCACGCCACCTCCCCCGCTCGGTCGACTATTTGGCCAGCCGGGTATTTTTCGGACATACACCAATGAGTCTATAAGGCCAAAGCCACATTAATCGTTTACGAAGAAATGTCATGGCAAGTTGATTTTGTTCAAGCGCCTTGACCTCCGGTTCGACCACTGTCGGGCCCCCTCAGATAAGCTACCCCGATGCCAAGACAGGCCATACCGGCACCAGCCAGCATGGCGTGCCGGAAGGCGGTCATGAAGCTGGACTGCATTGACGGTAAGTAAACCATCAGATCGCGTCCGCCGTTCAACAGGCGGAAGGTGTGGTTGAAAATCAGGCCGGCCGAAGCCACTCCGATGACCATCCCCAGGTTGCGGGCCGTGGCCACACTTCCGGAGGCAATCCCCCGGTGTCGGGGCGGTACGGCGCTCATGGCGGCGGCACTGTTGGGAGATATGAAAACGGCAATGCCTACGCCGGCCAGGGCCAGCCGCCAAGCCAAATCCATGCTCGTGGCCTCGGCCGAAAGGCGGGACAGAAGAAACAAGGAGATGGTCAGCAATGCCATGCCCATGGTGCAGAGCATCCGGGACCCCATACGGTCCGACAACGTGCCAGATATCGGAGCAAAGAAAAACAGGAAAACGAATGGAATCATCATAGTAGCGCCGACCCGATTCATGGAAAACGCCAGGGGGTGTACCATGTAAAAGGGCATCAGAAACGTGATGAAAAACAAGCTGATAAACAGGATCACCGCCGATGCCACCGGCAGAACGAAAAGCCGAATCCCAAGCAGGGAAGGATCGAAAATGGGATGTGCAATTCGGATCTCCACCCATGCGAGGGCGCCCGCACTGGCCAGGAAAACGACCGCGGCCAAGCCCGTTTTCAGCGAGGCCGCACCCCATTCATGCAGATGGCTAAAGCCGGTGATAAATGTGCTGAAGCAGAGGACCAGCAACAGTGAACCGATCCAGTCCAAAGGTTCATGCGATAGGGTTTGTTTCATGGAAGGCAGAATCCGCAGAGCGGCCACAGTAACGCCGATGCCGATGGGCACATTGATGTAGAAAATGACTCGCCAGGAAAAATGCTGCAGAATCAGACCCCCCAGGGCCGGTCCCGTAGTCAGGCCGGCTGCGACCACCATGCCCACCATTCCCAGAGCACGCCCCCGTTCAGCTATGGGGAAGACGTCCACTACCAAGGCCGGCGAGCAAGCCATGAGCATGGATGCTCCCACGCCTTGGACGGCCCGGCATCCGATAAGCCACGGTGCAGTGCCGGCGATGCCGCAAAGCAGCGAACCGGCGGAAAAAATCACGAAGCCCCAGCAGTATATCAGCCGTCGACCCCGGATATCGCTTAGCCTTCCGCAGGTCAGCAGTAGCGAAGAGACGGTCAACAGATAGATCATGGGAACCCATTCGATCAGCGTCAGCGGCACCTTAAAATCCGCCATGATGACAGGAAGGGCAATATTGACGATGCTCGAATCCAGGGTTGACATGAACACCCCGGCTGCCACCAGTGAAAATACCAGCCATTTATTTGGGTAATCTTCTGTCACGCCTTTGTACTTTCCGAGGATGCTTGCCCAAATGGTCAGGATAGATGAACCTAAATCCCGGGGCAGGTTCTGTATCGCCCAATTGCAATATCAAAAAATCAGGATAGCAGAGCGTGCCTGCAACCATATAGCATATTTTTGGCGTCTTGAAGAGCTTTGGGCTGAAAAACGGGCGAACGGCAAAGGGCATAAATCGAGCGATTTGGATATTCTTGCGCGATAGTCACTCAATATACGGATACGGAGGTGTTGTTGGATGGCTCTTCATCTGACAGGTAGTGAGCGAACCGGGGGAGTTAACCGTCGGTGCCCACCCTGCAAGCCGGCAGGCCAAAGCCCTTTGCCGGCCAAGGTCAGTCGATCACCGGGCGGGTGAGATCGGTGAGCGCCAGCGCCTTGGGGCCCGGCTGGGCGATGCCGGCGCGGGCAAGCTCTGTCTGCAGGATGCGGTAGCGGCGGTTTGCGCACATCACCATGGTCACGTCCGCGCTCTCGCGGGCCATCTACCAGAGTACCCGCACGGTGTAAAGACCGCTTCCGTCGGCCTGCAAGGCGATGACGCGCCGGTCCGGGTATGTGAACGCAGTGCCCAGGGCCGTGGACAGGCCTTGACCGATGGCGCCACCCGTGAGGCCAAGCACTGTCCGTGGCTCCGCGCTGGGCGCGTGAACAGCAACTTGGGCCGAGCCGGTGGTGGCCGCTTTGTTCACGATGATCGCATTCTCAGGGTGTAAGTGACTTGCGGATAATTCAGACTTCCAAAAATGCAGATGTACGGCGGGCAACCACATGGGCAAAGTTCTTGGCCGGTGCCGGCAAGTTTGGCCACGGGGGTGTGCTTCTTGGGTCTGGTCCCGATGGAGGCACTGTTGAGCACGCGGAACAGGCTGCTACGGTTGTTTTCTCCGCCCGGTGACAGCCCTGCGTCCGTTTTTTGGGCAGCCCGAAGAAGGGCCGCCTCTTCATCTCGCCGCCTTTCGAGGCCGGGGTAACGGGTGTGAGGTCCTTGCCTGGCGATGGACGCAACGACATCGGCAGCGGCTGCCCAATCGCTTCTCAAGATCGGTTCCGAGAGGGTCTCCCAGACGCGATTGCCGGCGCCGAGGTTGAATGCCAGGGAGAGCAGTGCCGTCTGTACGTTCCCCGGCGTGGCGTCCGCCCCGAGGGAAGGAAAGCGGCTCACAAGTTTCTGCCATACGGGTGCGGCGACCTCCGGAACGAGCCGCGCCACGTCGGTAGGAGCAAGCCGGATGCGCTGCAAAATCGGGTTGGCCTTCCACGCCGTCTTGACCGCTGCCCCTCGTAAGCCCACGAGCGAGAGGACCGCTTCGAGCTCGTCTGGGGTCAAGATGAATGCGTAGCGGTCGCGGATCGTCTCCGGGTTGGCCGTTGCAAGATCGGTGGCCGGATCGATTTGCACGCTAACGCCTTTCAGCCTCAGTTCCCCCGCATGCCCCTCCCAACGGAGCAGAAAGCCGAGGTCCCCGCGGAACCCGATGGTTGCGGCAAGCTTTTGTTGATGCGCCCGTGCCACTTCATTCAAACTCGACTCTAGTTTTGCGCGCTCCGTGCGCAGCTGTTTGATCCGTGGCGCCTCGGCATCCGGGTCGAAACGGCCGATCATGACGTCAATCCGCTGGATTAACGCACGCAGTTCCCCGGACTGGGCACGAAGGCGCTCACGCTCGCTGACCTCGCGCGCTGCAACTGCCGAGCGACGCTGGCGCTCTGCCTCGGCAGCCTGGCGGGTCGCTACGAAGGCCCCCGAGACCGCGAGAATCGACAACACGACGAGGGCAGTTATGGCCGAGTTGCGAATTCGCAGTGTCCGCCGATGTTCACGCACCTCGTCGCTGACCAACTCTGCCGGTGTCTTGCCATGCAGCTTCGCCGCAATAGGGACCACACGACGTTTGAACTCGGTGTTCTGCAGGGAGAGATCAGCCTCTGTGCGCGCGAAGCGTAAGTCGCCATAAAGGGGCTCTTCGCGGTAGGCCGCGACCAACTCTGGCGGGATTGCGGTGGTAAGCTCGGAGTCCATCCGGCCGGTTTCATCATCCCATATCAGGTTTCCGTCCGTCAGGACGATGCTGATCGTCTCGATGCTGCGCTCTTTCAGCCAGAATGCAACCTCTCTCCGTACCCACTTGGAGCGTGCTGCACCCGGCGAAGCCAGGAGGACGAAATGCTTTGCTTCGGAGAGCGCCTTTTCAATCGAAGGCCATGTGCCCGGGCTAACCGATAGGTCCGTTTCGTCCCGGAAAACAGTGAGCGCTCGAATTTTATACCAGGGTTTTGCCAGTTTGTGCAGCGCGCTCTGCAGGCTGGGGGCAAGCCTGCCGTCGGCCGCATGCGAGTAGGAGATAAAAGCGTCATACCGCATCTTCATTTTGTTGGTTGCCCCTCGCTCCCGCAACCGAACGCAAAGCAAAGCGGCTTGCTCACCCTCGGCTCGTAGAGGCGTGGACTTGTAGGGTGCGACCCTCGGGGCCCAATCCCATTTGTATGAATTTGCCGATGCCGTCAGATTAAGACATAAACATTGGTCGGAGGCAAGGGGCGGAGCCGACTGGAGGAAGTCGGATGGCGCTGAGGCGCTTGTGCTTTCTCAAATCTCAGTCACCTGGTCTTTTTTCAGGTCACCCAGGGATTGGTTCTCAGATCTGAGTCGGTGGACATCTCAGTAACCGGCCAAAAGAACAAGAAACCCATCGGGGGCGAGACATGTCGCCAGCATGACCGTGTTGATTTCGCGTTGCTCGGCCCAGGTTGTTGCGTGTCGATGGTCGGGGTGACGCCAGAAGGATTCGATGTCATCACCGAGTGACACGAAGTCCAGCAGAACCTCGAGCGATGCCCGGGCCTCGGCGCTTAAGGTCAGACGGTCCTGGCCGGCCACCTGCCACATGCGCTGAACGGCGCGAACACCGATCGCCAGGCCGAGTTCACGAAAGGCAAGCCGGTAGCCGGCCGGCTTGCGTAATTCACCGGTTCGGGCGTAGTACTGAAGTCCCGTGAGCGCCGCGGTGAGCAAACGCTCAAGCAGGCCGTCGTCGGGCATTGCCTGGCGGCGCATCAGCTGCGCCACGCGATGGGCGTCGCATAGCAGGCCGCCGATACCGAGCGGGTCCGGGCTTGCCAGCTCGGCGCTTGCCAACATCGACTTGAATTGACGCGCAGGTTCTTCAAGGTCCGGTCCGCTGGTCCCTTCAGCCAGGGCGGCGGGGGCAAACCGCAGCTGCATAATTGTGATGTATCCGTCCAGCGGGTCGTGCTGCCCCATGGAGGGGACCAGCGGGCGGGAAAGGTCGATGCTCATCTTCCAGTACATCCGGGGCGTGCCACCGGCGCCGGGTAGGTAGGTGAACGCCTTGTGAGCGGCTGCGGCGAGCTCGCGCGCCAAGCGGTTGAACCGGGGATCGCCCGTCGCACGGCTCGCCTGGTCAAGTGCGTGCATCCACTTGGTCAGATAGTGGAAATACTGGCCGTCGCGCTCCCACTCGCGGCGCTCGTCGAAGGGCTCGTTCGGGCCGCGCTCGGGCAGCTCCTTGCCGATACGAAGGCCGCCCCGGGTTGGATGGACCTCAGCCTCGGCAGCGTTCAGCCCGCTGATCCAGCCCTCACGCCGATCATCGTTCCGATGCCGGCCCAGCGTGCGGTGGGTCTGATCCACCAGCTGCAGGGCAAGCTCCAGGTGCCGGTGCTCCCCGGTCGATCGCGCCAAGCCAAGGAAATTGCAAACCGCGAAGGCATCGGTCCACAGATAGCGCTGCTGGCGCCGCTCGGAGGTGAGTCCGGTGCGTTCCGCAAATTCATCCATCAACCGGGCGGCTTCGGTGATGTTCGTATCGCAGGGGGTCCTCAAGGCCATCTGTGCCTCCAAAAGAGAAAAAAAGATCGCGTCTACCCGCCGTTTACTTTTTGCCGCAGCTTACCCGAACACTTGAAAGTCACCCTCACTACCGTACACGTTTTTCCAACCCCCTGAAATGATGCTTTAAAAATTTTTAACCAGGTCAATTCTTGCGGCCGTGACAAAATGAGGTGTTAGTAATCGATAATTCCAGCAATGGTATTGGTAAGCCCCGTACAGCAAGGTATTGCAGCAGCTTGAGGCCGAGCTGGAACAGGCGCAGGTCGCAGCGGTCAGCCCGGTGGATGTGTTTGTACAAACCTTTCTCCAGTGCCAAGATACCAAAAAAAAATGATCCACAGATATGCCAGACAACTGGCGTACATCAGCCGGGTGAGCCGCTGCGGGCAGGAAAGGTGGCTCTTGTCGATGTTGAATCCGCGGCTTTTTTGATCGCTGAAAAACGTTTCAATTGTAAAGCGCATCGCGTAATAGTCGCAGGCCTTCGGAGCGGATAAAAAATTGGTCACCAGGAATATGGGTTCGCTTTGGCCCTCCGCTCACCAGGCCACCACGGTTACAGGGCCGTATTGCTTGTGGGTGATGCGGCAGTTTTGCAGCCCCTTGCAGTGGCCTTCCGGCAGCATGGCGGCCAGCATGTCGATCTGAAAAGGCTCGTCATCCGGGTAAATGGTGATATTGGATGCCGTTCGGCACACATATTTCCACCCAAATCCGCCCAGTGTCTGTTGAAGCGTGGTACCATCAAACTCACCATCGCCCAAGAAGATCACCTGGCGGGTGGATTCGGGTATCAGGGGCCGCAGCCGATTGACCAGATCAACATGGGTTTCCTCGCTCAGATGGCCTTTTTTGCCCTTAACAACGGTGAAAAGCAGCGGTAGCGCACGGCGCCTGTAAATCAAGCTGATCATCAAACAAATACAGCCTCGGCCGACCAGACTGCCGTCAATGGCCAACACCATTTCTTCCAGGCCGAGCTTGTTCAAAAGAGTTTGAATAAACGGCAGAAAGAAGGTTTCCTCGGTTACACTTGGGTTGATAATCAGCCGTTTGAACTGCTTTTCGGTGCTGGGAACTTTGATATTCTCATGCACATGGTTCGCAATTTGAGGTAGCTGAGTTTCTTTACCGATGATGATGCCGGTAATCATGGACGTCAGGGTATTCAGGTTTCGGTGGAAAAAGCCCCTCGGCTCTCCGGGGTAAAAGCATTTGACGAATTCTTTGACTTTTCTATAGATGGCTTTGCAGTCGCTCATAAGGCCTCCATATCGTAAGGGATAATTTTGGAAGCCTAATTTAGAAAAAGTCGAAGAAAATGTCCAGAGTTTTTATTTAATTTTATATCTGACGGTTATGGTTCGGGTAAAACCTGTACGGTGGTGAACACGGGTCTGACTTCCGGGATCGAAGTCCCATCAGGCGCGGGGCCTTATGATCAGTAACTCGTCTAGCACGCCGTGTGCCCGGGGGTCCTTTCAGTAGTGCATGTGGCCTCCTATGCCAATCGGACGGTTCTCCGGCCACTCCCCAGGCCATCTTACTCCTTCTTGGGGGTTTTCGACGTTCCTTCCTTTTCAGCTGATGTGCGTGCCCACGAAGTCGTCTTTCCGAAGAAGATTGTGGTTCGCACTGGTGCCGGCTGTTGTCAGTTTAGTGACTTTTTTCGACGAAAGCGTCCGGTCACTCTATCGAGTTCCCGTCTGCGCGGGTCGCCTGAAGAATCAGGCTGGCTCGCGCACGAAGCGGTGAAATAGCGTTTCCGAGCTCCGCTTGAACGCTCGTTTCCGCTCCCGCAAACAAAACGTGCCTGATCATGAAAGGCTGCCGCCCGAGAGTCAACCAATCCGCCGTTGGTGCATTCTCAAGCGCTTACCGCTCCCAAGAAATGTTCACCCTGGCCCTTCCGCTATTGTTGAGGTAGTATGCGTTCCAGGCCCGACTGCGCTCCCCCGTCCCGATGTCAACCGGCAGGCCAAGAGCGTTGATGGCGTCGTTGACATACAGATACAGCCTCCCAGTTTGTTTCGGCTGGAAGGAGAAGGACGCCCGGTTCATTGGAAAAACTTGACCGCTATCCCGGCCGATTTCCCCCATGAGGGTAAACCACGGCAGGGAAAGAACCCGGCGCGCCGGAAAGCCCATCCGGAAAGGAATAGCGAACCAGTCCGTCAAATTCGATAGTCCCGCAATTCCAGCGTCATAGATCCCGTCCTTCCAACCTTCCAGAACCTCAATTTTCACTCGGTACAACTGACCAGCGTGCAGGATCACGCCTGTGTCGACGCAGGCATTCTGCGGCGAGAAGTTGATTTCCTTGGTGCCCGCACCTGGGCCGGTTCCAGAGTCGACATACTCCACCACCGGCGCTGTGGCCGGCGCGGCCCCCGCTTTACCGCAGATCCCACCCTGGACCGCAGGGTAATGCACGAGCACCCGGTAGGCGAGAAAGAAGGCCAGGTACACCAGCAGTGCCAGGAAAACCACCGGCAATATTCGATGGACCCAGAACCGATAGACTGTCCTGGCATGGCCGGTCCGGCGCCATTGGGCGGCGATCCGCTCGAAGGGGCCAATCTCTGAAACGTCCGGGGGCGCCGCGGTGCACTCCCGGCAATGCCACCATGCGGCTTCGGCGAGCCGCTCCGTGTTGGCGGTGATGTTTCGGCGATGCCACAAGACGGTGAGGAGGCCGAGCGAAAGGACAATGAAACCCCACGGGTGTTGCACCCAGCTGTCCATCCAGTAGGTCACGAAGGCGGGCATAAACGCACCGAGCCGGTCGAATACCCAGGCAAGCGCAGTCTGCGCCGCGCCCTCCGGTTTCATGCCGGGAATCGGGGCCGCATAGTGTGGCATTGCCGCAAGCGTGACCGTAAGGAGCAGGAGTACGAAGTAGAGCATACGGCCCCAGAGGATATGGCTCTGGGCCCGCTCCAAGAGTTCAACTCGCTGGGAGTGAGCGTCCGGCTCTTCGGCGAACTCGGACTCGCCCCCGTCACGATTGACCAACCTGAAGCGGCCCGGCAAGCCCGCTGGCGCGTAGCCATCCGTCGCAGCTGCAATGCGTTCGATCACCCCAACATGGATCCGCGGACTACCAATGCAGACCCCGGCATCCGGATCGTTGCACAGGCTATCGAGCTTCCTCGGCTTGTATCGGTAGTAAACGGCAATGCCGCGCCGGGAATCATGCATCCGGCCAACAGAGGTTGCGCGCCGGTGGATCTCCCGCACGGCATCCTTATCGAAGTCGAGCCCCGTCGCGTTTCCGGTCTTTCTCTGCACCTCTTCGATCATCCACGCGAGGGGAACATGGGCGAGATCATCGTCCGGATAACCCCCCCCGACGTCGGAGTGCATCCCCGAAAACCACACCTGCTTGATCTGGTCTGGTCGAGAAACGCTCTGCTCATCCCACAGCACGGGATGGAACGTGTGGCGCTCATCATCGATGGCGACCGCGTGGAGAGCCTTAACAACGTCATCGGAGAGCTGCTGATCCGGGAACCGATGGGGGTAGAAGAACTTGTCGATCACAACCGACAGTTCGTCGATTGGCATACCCACGGCGTCCACCGTGTCCCAGACGCCGACGCACTGAATCCTGGTTTTCTCGTCCCGCGCGAACTCCTGCCGGAAGGCGTCGGGCTCCCGGCTGCGTCCCTCTCCCAGGATTCTGTCGCGAATCCAGCGCGCGAGTCGGACGATCGGCGCCCATCGAGTCTTGCCCGGATACCTGCGGCGGTAGCTCCGGTAAGCAAGGCGAACCCCTATCCGCAGCCCGTGATCGGTGGCGATGCGGTGCTTCACGGTGCGGCGTGTGGCGGGGTTGGTATCGGGGACCTCCCGGTCCGGGTCGAGAACACCACATTGGAGGATCATCCCCGCGAGGGTGCGCGCCGTGAAGGCCCCCCGGCTGAAGCCGAAGGTGTAGATTTGATCGCCCGGCTGATAGTGCCGGCAGAGAAACGCGTACAAATCTCTCACGTTTCGTGAGAGGCCCCAGCCGAATGCGCCGCCCAGAATTTGGAGAGGCTTGAAACCGGACGTGCCGACGCCGTCGTCGTAGAGTGCGATCTGCGTGCCGCTGGTGAGGTCGAGTGCTTTGTATAGCCGCCAGACGTTGGTCTTGAATGTCTTGGCCGCGCTGTTTCCGGTACCGTCGGACAACAAGATGATGTTACGTGGTGCCTTTTTCGGCGCGGTGTTTTCGGTGCACTTCGTTGTTCTGTCGGCCTCTCCCCCCTCTCCTGCACCAGGCGGCGAAGCGACGGCGCCGCTTTCGTTCATCTCCATGGCCTTTTCTCCCATTCAGTCGATCCGCGTTGGATTCGCAGTATAGACAACCGGAGCATCGGCGGTTACTCCCCACTGTGAGGTCCGGCGACGGTTCGCAAGTCTGGTTGTCTCGCTTTCCAACATTCTTTCCGCCGACACGCTCTCGCGCTTCCTACTCGGCGTAGCGTACGCTCCGTGTGCAAGGTTGCCAGGGTCATCGTGACGCTGAATTCTGCGGTGGCTCGTTATCTCAGCCCAACCTGCGCCACCGACGATCCACCGATACACGCGCCACTCTCTTAGAGCGTGCCCAAAAAGTTTGAACTGGACAGTGGGATAATGGTCTGATGGGTCAACATGGGTAGCTTCCAAGGTGGTATCTTTCAAGCTTGCCATAACCCGAAGAACTCATAATCAATAAACGATTATTTCAATAGCTTACAATCCCCAAAAGTGGGCATTTTTTCATTTATGACATAAATAATTGGCGTCTTAAAATCCGGGAACTGCTGTTCCCTGTGGACCTTCAAGTGGAGTGGTTAAGTTGATAGGAGAATACTGGACCACCACTGTCTGACTGGGGTTTCGCCGCGGGTAAAATAATTGGCTTTTTCGTGCGCACCCGCCGCCTTCGATGGGTAGTGCTGCCCATCTCAGGCCAAGGAAGAAATACGCTGGCGATCCCACCTGGTTTGACGGCCCTCTGACGTTCCGCTATAGTATTAAAATTCCTCCCCCACAATTGCCTGACTAAACAAGCTGCATTCTCCGTTTAAAGCCCTATTCACAAGCCTTTGGGAAGGAGATCGCATGCCGACCGCTAAGAAATCCCCCACCTCGGCTGATTCGAAACCCCACCCCGCATACAAGGTGTTTGTCTCCAGCACCTACCGGGACAACGAGGAGCGGCGCAAGCTCGTCCGGGACGCCATCACTACGGCCGGCATGCTCTGGCACGGTATGGAGCTGTTCACCGCCACTACCAAGCCCACGGTGGAAGCGTGCCTGCGGCATGCGCGCGAGGCCGATGTCCTGGTGGGGATCATCGCCTGGCGCTACGGGTGGGAACCGGGCGGCAGCGAGATTTCCATCACCGAGATGGAGTACGCCGCCGCCCGGGAGCGACTGATGTTCCTGATCGACCCCTCGCTGCCGGTAAACCCTGAAACCGACTTCGATCCGCTCCCGGAGCGCTGGAAGAAGCAGGATAAGCTGGAGGCTTTCAAGCAGCGCATCCAAAAAGACCAGATGCCCGCGCTTTTCAAGGAGACCACCCTGCAGGCCAAGGTGCAAAAGGCCCTAAACGACTGGCGCGAAGCGCGTGAAAAACCGAAGCCGGAAGAACCGGAGGCTTCAAAAAAGACGCTGCCGGTTTCACAAGACAGCGATTTCGACGAGGAGATCCGCTCCTACTTGCGCAAGGCCGAGTCCTTGCACGCCAGCCTGCCGGTGGCCGGTTTCGCCACCCGGCTCAAGGTCCCCATCGACATCGAGGATATCTACGTGCCGCTAAGGGCCATGCTGGATCTGCGGGGGGTGGACGAGGAATGCTTTTTCGCCGACTCCGCCGATGCTGAAAAGAAGCTTTGCAGCCGCGGCGCGGGGCTCGAGATTTCGCTGCCCGAGGCCTTCGTCCAGGCCCAGAAGCGCGGGTTTCGCAACATCCTGATCCTGGGCGATCCGGGTTCGGGCAAAACCACCCACTTGAAGCGCGTCCTGCTCTACTGCCTGCGCAAGGCGCCGGCCGAGATCGGGTTGCCGGCGGATATCCTGCCGGTGTTTTTGCCCCTGCGCAACCTGCGGAACCTGGAAAAGGGGCTGGATGCCTTTATCGAAGGCGAGCTGGACAGCCCGCATCTCAAAACCCCGGCCGGCTTCGGCCGCCGCATGCTGGGGCGCGGTAATCTGCTCTATCTGCTGGACGGGCTGGACGAGGTGGCCGACCTCACCCAGCGGGAGCGGGTCGCCCGTTGGATCGTCGCCGCCCAGCAGGCCGATCCCACCTCCCGCTTCGTGGTCACCTGCCGCTTTGCCGGCTACAGTCCCGGCGTACATCTGGGCGCCGCTTTCCTGGAGATGCACCTGCGTCCGCTCACCGAAGAGCAGGTGGTGGCCTTCGTTCACAACTGGTACCGGGTGGTGGAAAGGGGGCTGGCCGTCGACCCGGACCAGGCCGAGGGCCTTGCTCGGGAGAATGCCGAAAAGCTGATCGCGCGCCTCCAGGAAGAGGATTTTCGGCTCCGGCGGGTGTTCGAGCTCACCCGCAACCCGCTTCTTTTGGCCAACATCTGCCTGGTCCACCGCCACCGGGGGGAGCTGCCCCAGAAACGCGCCCGGCTCTACGAGGAGTGCGTCGATGTGCTGCTCGAGCACTGGCGCAAGGCCAAGGGGCTTTCCATCGGTGTCACCGCCCAGGAGGGCCGGCGGGTGCTGCAGCCGGCCGCGTTGTGGCTGCACGGCCAGGAGGAGCGCACCCGGGCCACCGTAGAGGAGCTTGCGCCCCAGATCGCGCCGGCATTGAAGGCGGTGGGCTGGCAAGGGGGCAGTGCCGCGGATTTTCTGCGCACCATCCGGGATGACAGCGGTCTTCTGACCGGCTGGGGCCCCGATCACTACGGCTTCATGCACCTGGGGTTCCAGGAGTACCTGGCGGCGCGCGAGATCCGCCGCCGGGGTTTTAACGAGCCGGAACTGCTGCGGGAAATCGCCGCGCATTTCGGCGAGAGCTGGTGGCAGGAGGTGACCCTGCTGCTCCTGGCCCTGGAGGAGCCATCGCACTTTGCGATCTTCATGGGCGAGGTGGTCAAGAAAGCGGCCTTCGCAAACCACCCAGACTGGGTGGATTTTTGCCTGGACGATGCCGCCGAGACCACCCCTGAGCCCTTTGCGGCGCTGCTTGAAAAATCCCCCGGCAAGCAAAAATCGCTCTGGCGGCGCCAGGCCGCCGCCCTGAGGGTGCTGGAGCGCCTGGCCCCGGAGCGGATCGATGCTCTTCAGGAGCCGCTGTCCCGCCACCCCTACGAGGCCATCCGGCGGCGCCTGGCGGAGCGCGTCGCCCTGGGGGCTATCGAGGCTACCGTCAACGCCATTGACGGGTATGAACTGGTGCGCATTTCGGCAGGCAGCTTCTGGATGGGTTCCCTTGAAACCGAAAAAGGCCGCAGCGATGACGAAGGGCCCCGTCACCAGGTGGCCCTGCCCAACTTTTACCTGGGCCGTTACCCGGTCACCAACGCGCAGTATGAACGGTTTTTGAAGGCGAACCCCAAGGCGCCGAAACCAGTATATTGGGCAGACCGAAGATTCAACCAACCCCGGCAGCCGGTGGTGGGGGTGAGTTGGGATGACGCTCGGGCATACGCCTGCTGGGCAGCGCTGCGTCTGCCCAGCGAGGCCGAATGGGAGTTCGCTTGTCGGTCCGGCATGCCCACCCGCTTCCACAACGGCGACGGGCAGGCTGACTTGAAGCGGGTCGGCTGGTATGACGGCAATTCGGAGGGGCGGCTGCACCCGGTGGGTGAAAAGGGCCCCAACGCCTTCGGTCTCTACGACATGCACGGAAACGTCTGGGAGTGGGTGGAAGACGATTATCACAAAACCTACGGTAAGACGCTACCCTATGGGCAGGCCTGGGTCGATGATCCTCGGGCCCCCTTCCGGGTGATACGCGGCGGCGGCTGGCACTTCGATGCGCGCGATTGCCGCTCGGCCGCGCGCAACTTCCACCCGCCCAGCAACCGTAGCACCTACATCGGTTTCCGTCTCGCCAGGTCTGTTGCCCTTGGCCCTTGAGCCCTTGTGCCCTTGCCCTCCGCCGGCCGCCGCCTCACGGCATCGAGGCCACATAAAGACCGCCTGCGGTCAAAAGAAACCATGCTGCCGTTGAGTGCGAACGGCCACCGATGACGAGACCAGGAGACGATATGCCAAGTTTAGAAGATCAGGCCAACAGGTTTCTGGCCGGCGAGGAGCTGGCCTTCGACGAGGTGGACGCCCTGTGGCAGGCCTTGAAAAGGGCCGGTGAGCTGTCGCTGGCAAGGGCGGTGCTCGAAAGGGCCCGGGACGGTGAGGGTCTCCTCGACGGGCTGCCGAAAAACCGTAAGGACAAGGAGCGGCTTTGCCAGCAGGAGGCCCTGCTGATCAGCAAGGACCCGGAACTGAACTCGGCCGTGCGCCACGACCTGGCACTCGGTGCCTTGGGCGAGGAGTTCGACCTGGACGACCCGGGGCTGGACGGTGATGCCGAGACCCTCGGCATCGCCGGTGGCATCCTCAAGCGACGCTGGCAGGAACTCGGACAACTGCGGGACTTGAAGCTGGCGGCCGAGTACTACAGACGCGGCGCCGTCGGCGACGATCTTGGCGACGATGCCTACGCCCACATCAATGCCGCTTTTCTGGAGGACCTGCTGGCAGAGGCCGGTGATGAGCCGGACGAGCGCCGCCGCCGCGCAAGTGACCTTCGAAAACGGATCCTGCGGGATCTCCCGGTGAAGCCCGACAACTGGTTCAACGCGGCTACCCGCGCCGAGGCACATGTGGGCCTCGGGCAGTTCGAAGAGGCTACCGCAGCACTTCGGACCAAGACCAGGCCAGCACCCTGGGAGCTTGAAACAACCGCCCGGCAGCTTGCGACCCTGGCCCACATCAGGGAGGAAAAGCCCATGGAGAAGCCGGAGGTGCGGCGCCTTTTCGAGACCTTGCTGGGCGGTTCGGCGGAAGCGACGTGCTCAGCCCTGGTGGGCAAGGTCGGCCTGGCGTTATCCGGTGGCGGATTCCGCGCTTCCTTCTACCACTTGGGAGTTCTGGCGCGCTTGGCCGAGCTGGATGTCCTGCGCAACGTCGAAGTGCTTTCCTGCGTCTCCGGCGGCAGCATCGTGGGTGCCTGCTACTGGCTGGCGCTGCGCAAGCGGCTGGAGAATCCTGTGACCGCCGGCCAGGTCGACTACATCGAACTGGTGCGCTTCCTGATTGACCATTTCGAGCGGGCGGTGGCAGCCGACCTGCGGGACCAGGTCCAGCTGCCGACTCTCAGGACCGCCTGGCAGATGCTGCGCGGGGCGAAGGGGGCGATGGACCCGCAGAAGACTGCCAGCGCGCTTCAGAAACACTTCTACCGTCCGCTGCTGCCAGGCGACGGCCCGCTTTTCATGCACGATCTCGCCTTCACCCCGGCCGATCACAACCCCGAGACAGCCGGGTCCACGGTTTTCAACCCGACGAAGCACAACTGGCTGCGCGCCCACAAGGTGCCGGTTCTGGTGTTAAACGCCACCACGGTCAACACCGGGCACGCCTGGCAGTTTACCCCGCACTGGATGGGCGAGTCCCCCTGGGCCGTTCACGAGGCGGCCGACAGCGTTCCGCGCCTGCAGTGGTCCTGGTACGAGCCGAAGGCCGGCTGGCAAATGTCGCTGGCCCAGGCGGTGGCGGCATCCGCCTGCGTGCCGGGTGTGTTTGCACCCCTTCGCATCGAAAACGCTTACGAGGATATCGTCGTTCAGCTCGTCGATGGCGGCGTCTATGACAACCAGGGCACGGCGTCGCTGCTGGCCCAGAGCTGCAACGTGATTCTTGTGAGCGATGCCGCCGGTCAGCTCAAGCTCGAGAGTAAACCCGGGGAAGGCCTCGAAGGGCTTGCCGCATACGCCAAGCGTTCAATGGACACCCTGATGGAGCGCATTCGACAGGCGAACTTCGGCGACCTCTCCGCCCGCCTCAGAACCGGACTCCTGCGCGGGCTGCTGTTTCTGCACATGAAATCCGGGCTTGATGCTGACGTGATCCGGCTTCCCTTCTCCCACGAGGCCACCCAGGTCAAGCGTTCGCTTCTCTCACCCTACGGTGTCCGCAAGGACTTCCAGAAGGCGCTTGCCGAGCTGCGCACCGATCTGGACGCCTTCACCCTCGACGAGTCGCGCACGCTCATGGCCTGCGGCTATCAGATGGCAAAAAAGGCCTTTCAGCGTGACATGTTCCAGCTAACGGGGCTTTTCACCGATCCGGTCTCGGTGGACTGGCCTTTCCAGCCGGAGTTGGAGGAGATCACGTCGACGGCGGCCGCGACAGATCGCCGTGCGGGACTCCTTGAGACGCTGCGCAAGGGCAGCCGGATCACCCTCTGAACGGGCCCGATTGGGCGGATTGCCATTAAACAAACGAACACATTCGCAGAGTCAGTAGGCTTGCAGGATGGCAATAGTGGAAGTCAGAACAACTTTTCCGCCCCGCGCCGCATTACTTGAAGCTCTGAAAAGTTTGGAAACAACATGACCAACGGTCGGGAACAGCATTTGAAACGCTTCTACGGCTTGCTGGAAGAGCTTGAAAAATCCCTCGGCGGCGCGCGGGTGCTCTCGCAATGCGACGGCCGGATGAGATGGCCGCAACGGGGTGTTTATTTCTTCCGGGAGCCGGGTGAAACCCGCAGCGATACAGGGTTGGGACCGCGCATCGTACGTGTTGGCGCGCATGCGTTGAAGACGAGCTCTGGCACGAAACTCTGGACGCGGCTTTCCCAACACCGAGGGCATGTGCGTTCGGGCGGCGGCAACCATCGCGGATCGATATTCCGCCTGATCGTCAGCACCGCTCTGATCGCACGCGACGGCCACGAGTATCCGGCATGGGGCAAAGGTGGTGATCGTGGACGAGGCGCACTCCTCCCAGACCGGCGAGACGGCGCGGAAGCTGAAGGCGATTCTCGGGGCCAGTAGTGTTGAAAATGGCAACGGCGGCGACGATGAAGCCGATTGGGAAGATGGGCTTAATCAGGTGAGGGCCTCGCACGGCCGGCAGCCGAACCTGAGCTTCTTTGCCTATACCGCCACCCCGAAAGGCAAGACGCTGGAGCTGTTTGGCCGCACCGGCCCCGGCGGCAAGCCGGAGCCGTTCCACCTCTGCAGCTTGCGCCAAGCCATTGAGGAGCGGTTTATCCTCGATGTGTTGCAGAACTATGCCACCTGCAAGTTCTTCGAGCAGATCAAGAAGAAAACCGCCAACACCCCGGAAGTGGTCCGCCTGCGCCAGGCAAACCCCTTCGACAAGTTCCAGCTGGGCCTGCGCCAGATATGGTTTGCAACAGCGAGCTGTGACAGAGCTATGACAGGCGCTGTGAAAACCCGAACGGTATCACGACAAATTGCGACAAGGATCGCGCCATTTTATGCAGCCAGGGAGGCAACATGAAATATCAGCCGCCCTGCACCATTACCCCTGAGATCCTGAACCGGGCCGCCGCTATCAGCGAGGCCATCGGGCGGTTGACCGTGCTCACTGACCAGGCGAGAGCCTTGCGGCTGTGGCGCATCAATCGTGTCCGCACCATCCACGGCTCGCTGGCCATCGAGGGCAACACCCTGAGCGAAGCGCAGATCAACGCGATTCTGGACGGCAAACGGGTGATCGCCCCGCCCCGCGAGGTGCAGGAGGTGAAAACGCTCTGGCCGCTTACGACCGGTTCGATACCTGGAAGCCCGAAGCGGAAAAGGACCTGCTGGAGGCGCATCGGATTCTAATGTTCGGCCTGATCGACGAGGCGGGTGTGTATCGGCATGGCAGCGTCGGAGTGATGGCAGGCCAGCAGGTGATTCACATGGCACCGCCCGCCGACCGCGTGCCGCAGCTGATGGCAGACCTGTTCGGCTGGCTGGCCGCCACCGATGCCCACCCGCTCATCGCCAGCACGGTCTTTCACTACGAATTCGAATTCATCCACCCCTTCGCCGATGGCAACGGCCGCATGGGGCGGCTGTGGCAGAGCCTGATTCTCGCCCGCTGGAATCCCCTGTTCGCCGATATCCCGGTGGAAAGCCTGATCTTTGAGCACCAAGCCGAGTATTACCAGCACCTTCAGGAGAGCACCCGCCAGACCGACTCCGCGCCGTTCATCTCCTTCATGCTGCGGATGATCCTGGATACCGTGACCACCTCGACCCCGGAAGTTGCACCGGAAGTTACCTCGGAAGTCAGACTAATTTCGGTCCTTACCGGAGAAATGACCCGGCAACAGCTCAAAGAGGTGCTTGGGCTGAAAGACGATGAGCATTTCCGCAAGGCCTATGTGCTCCCCGCTTTGGAGGCCGGTCTGATTGAAATGACCATCCCCGATAAGCCGCGCAGCAGCAAGCAGAAATACCGACTGACCGACAAGGGCCGTCAGGTGATGGCCCAACATGGCGGTGGATAACTTGCGATAAACTCGCGACATGGCTTGTGACAATCCGGCCATGGCATATCAAGTCGATGGAGATGTTCAAAAGAGATGGAATCGAGTGGCGAACAAGATGAACTGCGTCGGCTGCGCGAGGAGAACGCCCGCCTCAAGGATTTGCTGACCCAGCACGGTATAGCCCGGGAAGAACCGACCGCCCCTTCACTCATTCCCGCCACAACAGAATCCGTACCAGCCCCAACCCATTTCACCACTGACGACAAGATCGCCTTGTTCCGCCGCCTGTTACGTGGCGCGAGGATGTCTTCCCCCAGTGCTGGGAGTCGGCCAAGGGCACATCCGGCTATTCACCGGCCTGTGGTAATGAGTGGAAGCCCGGCGTCTGCCAAAAGCCCCGGGTGAAATGCGGCGACTGCAACCAGCGCCAGTTGCTGCCGGAGACCGATCAGGTGATCTATGACCATTTGGCCGGAAAACAGACCATCGGTGTCTATACGCTTCTGTCAGATGAAAGCTGCTATTTTCTCGCGGCTGACTTCGATGAGGCCGACTGGCGGGAGGATGCCAAGGCTTTCATGCAATCCTGCCGGAAACTCGGCATTCCGGCGGCGCTGGAGATTTCCCGCTCCGGCAACGGCGCTCACGCCTGGATCTTTTTTGCCGAACCGGTTCTGGCCCGCGAGGCCCGGCAGCTCGGGGCCGCACTGATCAGCCACACCTGCGACCGTA